>JAAYRJ010000078.1 GCA_012518845.1 Clostridiaceae bacterium | reverse complement strand
CGAATTGTATTCCCCCGAGAAATATCAAGAGAGCAATTACAAATTTGGTCAGAGCTTTGTAGTCAGAAAAATCTCGACATTGAAATTTTTGTTCATGGTGCTCTTTGTATGGGAGTGTCGGGTCGCTGTCAAATGAGCTTTGCCCAAGGTGGACGAAGTGCAAATCGTGGCTCCTGTGCTCAAGCCTGCAGAATGCAGTATAAGTTATTAGATTCTAGACAAAAGCTAATTGATCAAGGAGCTTTGCTCAGTGCAAAAGATCAGTCATTGTTAATTGATATTCCTTTGTTTTCTGAACTAAAAATAAAATCCTTGAAAATTGAAGGTCGTATGAAAAGTGAATCTTATGTTATTGCAACGACCACAGCCTTTCGGAAAGCTGTAGATTTATGGGCAGCAAAACAAGACATTGATGTTTTTAATAAATTTATCTTGGAAGAAGAGCCTAAATTACTACAGGTATTTAACCGTGGTGGTAGTTTTACCCAAAAATCATTTCATCGAACTTCTGGTCAAAACTTTGTCAGCAAAAATTTTGTAGGAAATTATGGTCTATTTCTAGGTGAAGTAGAACATACAAATCCTGCTAAAGGTGAAATTTATATTTCTGATACAATTGAGACCAATCATAATTCTAGCCAAATTAAACAAACAGATTTGACTGATTTAAGACCCCAAGACCAGATAGCAATTAGAAGAGAAGCTAAGCAAATTGTTGCACCTATAGGTAAAGTTTTTAAGAAAAAAAGTAATTATATTATCAAAGGGTTTCATCCTAAAAAAATTGAACAAATTAAAATTGGTGATCAAGCGTTTTTGCTAAAGGATGATTCTTTAGAGCAGAGTTTACAAAACCAAGACAAGCATCGTTTGCCACTTTTTCTCAAGCTTAAATTCGACATTGATCGGATTTATATAGAAGCGAAAACATTAGCATCAGGCACAGAAATAAGAACAGATTTAATTATATTGCTTGAAAAACTGAATTTAGCTCCTAATTCATTATCAGAAACAAGATGGGAAGAACAGTTAGGTAAATTAGGAAATACTATTTTTGATTTAAAAACAGCTAACTTTTTGTATGTGAATAAAGCCGAAATTCCAAGTTTAAGAGTTTCGCAAATCAATCAAATACGTAGAGATATCGTCGAAGATCTTGAAGAAAAAATTAGAACTCAAATAGAAAAATACGAAAAAACAAATATTAATAGATTTTTATCTACAAACAAAGATCACCGACAAACCAAATCAATAAATCAAAAGCAAGTAGTTCAAAAACAAAATCTTTATAATATTATTTCAGCAGAACAACTAGCAGATTTAGAAAAGATTGATTTTTCTAAAGTCGATCAACTGGAAATTCCAATGCTCTTTTTAAGTAATTTAAAGTCAAATAGTAATATTCTAGGCAATTTGTTATCTACTTACCCCCAGCTAGAAATTCTTATTCGTCTATCAGAAATTATGCAAAATGAGCAACTAGAATTATTTGAAACTTTGCGTGATTACTATCTTTATGAATCAAGAATAAATTTTTCAGCAAATGGAATTTCTACTTTGTTTCCTGAGCTTTATTATTCCAAATTAAAACATATTAATGAACAAGCAAATATTACAAATAAAAAGGCATTAAAATTTTATTTAGAAAAAACTACGGCTCAAATTACGCTAAGTCCAGAATGGAATGATCCTAGTTTAGATAAAGTTCTAAGCAAGTTAGATGATATTTCTTGCTCCAGAATCTATCTACCTAAAAACTACTTAACTTCTGAAATGTTTTTAAACTATTGTCCAGTTGGAAAAAATGTTCCAAGCTGCAAAAAATGTATAACTAATTTAGAGGCAAATTGGTCTCAAACTTATTCTTTAGAAACGTTACAAGTCCCGTTTACAAACCATTATTTGATAACATATCCTATTCATTGTGTAAGTCAAATTTATACTAAAAAAGCTAACAATGAAATTTTAGAAACTCTTTCCACAAAAAACAAAAGCCGAATTAATTATCGTAGTACGATTGATTTAGATCTAAATAGAAGAGGGAATCTATGAACCAATTAGTAGTATTTTTAGAAAAGAACAAACAAAACTTAAAGCCTTTAAGTGGTAGCAAAGGTTCTGCCGGACTTGATATTCTGGCAGCTGAGAATAAAATTATTTTGCCAGGTCAAACAGTATTAGTAAAAACTGACTTGAAAATGGCAATTCCTAATGGTTACGAAATTCAAATTAGGCCAAGATCTGGTATCTCACTTAAGACAACTCTGCGGATTCCAAATAGCCCTGGTACAATAGATTCAGATTATCGCGATGAAATAAAAGTAATTTGTCAGAATACAAAAAGATTTGATGACTGGAAAAATGACTTGCTATTAGATCCAAGCGTTGCTGAAAAAATTTCTCAAATGAAGCAAATTAGCTATTATGATTACCTTATCAATAATAAACAGACAGAAAACTTTGATAAAATAAATAAAAAATTAATTGAAGAACTTAAATCTGAAATTTTATTAATAGACTCCGAAAATATTCCTTATGGAAGTATTAGAATTAATGCTGGTGATAGATTTGCCCAAATGATTTTTGCTTCATATTTTGTACCAGATTTTAAATTATCTGATGATGTTTCTTCTATAGGTGCAAATAGAGGTGGAGGTTTTGGCTCCACAGGCAAAAATTAGATCATTATTCTAAAGTTTCTTCTGGGTATAAATTAGGAAACCAGATATCAAGGAATTTTGTTAATTGTCTTAGATAGTTTTCTTGTTCTAAAAGATAACCATCAATATGACCAGCCTCGGCTGTTTCAAAAACTGTAGTTGTGCCAGGATGTAGTCTTAACCGTTCATCAATAATTGTGTCAATTGATTCTGACTCAATTCTTGTATTTGGGATATTTCTCGTAATCAGGACTGGTTGATTGAATTGTGAAATTAAAGGAATCAGATTAGAATCATCTGTATAACCAGCAGTTGCTTTAATGGTTGCAGGTGCAAATTTGGAGACAATTGTTCGATCTAAAAATGTATTATTAGGTATATCAGCTCTTATATAATCATCAGGTGTAGAGACTGGAGTATCAAGGATCATACCAATAACATCTTCTTTAAAAACAGCCAGATCAGTATTTTCTATCTTATAAGAGTCGGCATCCACTTTACTAGAAGTTTCCAATTCATTCCAAGCAATTAGGGTAGCAGATGTACCACTACCAACACCATAAATAATGAATTCTTTCTCGCCAGTAAAATTGTACATATGTTGCATAGCAGAAATAACATCTTTATATTCTGCATAACCATAAGTAGACATTTCTCCGTCTGACCTTCCACTATTTCTTAAATCGAAAGCTAAAACATTAAAACCTTCATTAATAAATGTAGAAAATAATTCCGAAGTTTCAAGCCCAAATTGTACCCTATTATCACGATTATTGTGGACAAAAATAATATTTCCACGAAAAGCAGAAGTATTTCTTTTAAAAAACCAACCCTCTAGCATTAAACTTTTGTCTAGACTAAAAAATGAGGTACTAGTATAAGTTGGCATTGCATTTTCGACAACATCTGCAAATGGTTCAGGAGCTCGATTTGTCAAAGTGTTGGCAACGCGATAAACTTTGCTGAAAAGAAATATTACGGAAAAAATAATTATTATTAGCAAAATAACAGTAAAAACGACCAATGGTTTAATTTTCTTCTCGTTACGATATAATGAGTCTACATTGTAATTTTTATTCATATCAAACTCCCGAAAATGATGAGTTAAGTATAAAAAAGGTGTTAGATTAAAGCAAATAAAGGAAGTGGAAACATTAATAATCAACAAAACAAATTAATCTTGGGAATCGAAACTAGTTGCGATGAAACAGCGGTTGCTATCGTTCAAAATGGGCGCAAAGTATTATCAAATGTGATTTATAGCTCTGCCGATTTGCATAAAAAATATGGAGGAGTAGTTCCTGAGATAGCCTCCCGTCAACATATTGAAGCTATGCCATTTGTATTAGAAAAAGCTTTTAGCGAGGCTAAGCTCAAACGTAACGAAATAGATGCAATTGCTGTCACCAAAGGGCCCGGTCTTATCGGATCATTACTAGTTGGACTTTCAGCTGCAAAAGCACTATCTCTCACATTAGATAAGCCATTGTATGGTATCCATCATTTAGCAGGACACGTAGCTTCAAACTACTTAACTTATCCCAGTTTAGAACCACCTTTTGTTAGCTTGATTGTTTCTGGTGCTCATAGTCACATAGTACTTGTAAATGATTATACTGATTTTGCAGTTATAGCTAAGACTAGGGATGATGCACCTGGGGAAGTATTTGATAAAATATCTAGAGAAATAGGTCTGGGATATCCAGGTGGCCCAATCATTGATAAGCTGGCCACACAAGGTAAAAAAGATGCTTTTGAATTACCTAAACCTAGATTTGAAAATAGTTTAGATTTTTCATTTTCTGGTCTTAAAACGGCAACTTTAAATGTTTTAAATCAACTAAAACAAAAAGCTAAAGTCAAAGACAAAGACTGGCAAGCTTATATAACCCAGAATGATTTTGTAGCAACATTTCAAAATGCCTTAGTCGACATTTTAGTTGAACATACTTTGGAAGCTCTGGAAATAAAAAATCAGAACAAATTAGTATTAGCTGGTGGAGTGGCAGCCAATAGTCAATTG
>JAAYRJ010000077.1 GCA_012518845.1 Clostridiaceae bacterium | reverse complement strand
GTTGAAGCATAGGCTATATTAATTTGCCAATTCTTAATTCCAATTGCTTTTAAAGCCCCTAAGTTCTTATACTCTGCTTCGATTGATGAGTTAATACTAAAACTAATAATCATGAGAGCAACTAAGAGGGCAAGTACAATAAAAATTAATATGATAATCAAAAGAATATTGGTAAAACTACTGTTGTAATTAATAAGATCCGTTAAGGTAAATACATAATATGCCAGCCCACGAACACTGCTTTGTTCATCTAATTCATCAAGAAAAACATGATCTGATCCATCGCCATTCTTATAGATATGTAAGACATCCATCTGTGTAAATTGATCTGAGTATTCCCTACTTGCTGCATAGTATTCTTCCCAATCTGCCTCATTCATATATACATTCATACCACCAATAAGAATGATATTACTATTTATGATGTCCTCAACAAATGCTGAGACAGTGAGTGGAAATGTCAATATAAGCATACCCAACTGTACATAGGAAGGCTATCATTTACACCAGTATTCTGGTGCAGACTTAATGCAGTCACGAGAATAAGAGATAGGATAAAGGCAAGAATCGTCAAGGAAATAAATGTTTTTCTCTTGTGTTTTAATTGCGATAGAAATAAGATGCGAATAGACATAGTTCACCTACCACGACATTGATTCAAGCCAAGTATTAAGCTGTACTTCACGATTACTTAGATCATCATCCTGATAAGGAGTCAGTCCAAGATCCCCTACAATTCGTCCATCAATCAAATAAACAATTCGATTGGCGCGTAAGGCCGCCTTTCTATCGTGGGTAACCATGACGATACTTTGGCCATCCACATTTAGCTCTGTAAAGAGATCTAAGACAATTTGAGAATTGCGTTGATTTAATGAACCAGTTGGTTCATCTGCGAAAAGTAACTCTGGACCATTAATTAAGGCTCTTGCAATCGCGGCTCGTTGAGCCTCTCCTCCAGAAACTTGTGATGGCAAGCGATCTTTGGCCTCAAAGGTTTGAAACCTTCTTAGAAGCTCTTCTCCTCTTTCATATACGGATTCATCTCTTCTATTTCTACTACTAAGACCAGAAATAAGAATATTTTCTAATAAAGTCAAGCTACTGACTAAATGGATTTGCTGAAATACAAAGCCAAAGTGCTTAAGCCGTAAATCACTTAATTGATTTTCATTTGCTTCTGTGATGTCTTGTTCATGAAAATAAACACTCCCTCCACTAATCTCCTCCATCGCACTCAAGCAATAGAGCAAGGTGGATTTACCAGAACCCGAAGGGCCCATGATTACGGTGAAATCACCTTTAATGATTTCAAGATTTAAATGCTTTATCACATGATTCTGAATACCTTCATGAACATAGGTTTTGCTAAGATCATGTGCATGTAAAATAATTTCACTCATTTTTTGTCTCCTTCACTGAAACTATATTCAGTTTACAGAAGCAATTCTTAACGAATCCTTAAGAATTTGAGATAATAGGAAAAATAATTTCGACAAGAAGTCCTTTTGAATTATTTATTAAATTGACCTTCCCACCCATTTTTTTACTGAGTTCAGAAACGATAAATAAACCAAGTCCAGCACCATCTTGTCCTTTACTATTTCTGGCTCGATAAAATTTATTGTATACAAAAGCTATATCTTCTGGAGGGATGCCAGGGCCAAAATCCTGCAAAGCAATTATTGCAGTCTGATTTTCTTCTCTTAAATCAAGCTGAACAGGAGTTTTAGCATATTTTTTAGCATTACTTAATAAATTTTCTATAATTTGTTCTAAACGACTAGGATCAACTTGAATGTATACATTTGGCCAAGAAGCTGTATCCATCTCAAGTTCATACAAGTTAAGGTTCAAATCAATCATTTTGTGCAAGAAAAAAGCTAAATTAATGCTCTTTATATCCAAATCCATCTCTTCTAACTGGTGAACGGCATGGATAAAAAGATCATCCGTTAATTTAGCAATTTCATCCGCTTTGACAATCAGCATATTCAAATATTTTTCCTTTTGTTTCTGTGTAGTAGTGAAATCGCCTTGCAAAGCCTCTGCACAGGCTCGCATCGTTGCAACTGGAGTCTTAATATCATGAGATAAAGTAGAGATAATTAGTTTATTGTTTTCTACCGATACTCTTTCTCTTTCTTTTGTAGCAATCAACTCTTGACGCATACTATCAAAAGCCCAAGTAAATTTACCAAAATAATTATTTTTTTCAAAAGGCAAATTTACATTTAGATTACCTCTGGCAAGATTTTGAGCAAATGCTTCTAAATCCAGAAAAGGTTTTGTATAGTTTTTATAAAAATATAAATTATAAAGAAAAATACCCACAAGTAAAAAAACTAAAGGTAGAAAAGCATAGAAATATAGTCTTGGATCAACCCATATTTGCTCATTTTGTCGAATGAAAGTTTCCAGATTTTCTATAGCATTACTCACAGTAGAATTCATCTCACCACTGGCTTGTGCGAGTGTATTGAGATCCAAGATAGCCATGCTGTAGTCACTTCTAAAAATCGTGACCACACCTTGCAAACAAAGAATATATATAAAAATCAATAGAATTGTGAAAACAAGTGACCGACTAATGCTCTTCAACATGAAACATATAACCCTTTCCCCACACTGTTTTAATAAGTTTTGCCTGATCAGGCTGATCTTCGATTTTTTCTCGGAGCCAACGAATATGGACACTTAAACTCGATTCTTCTACCTCGTTATATGGCCCCCAGCAATAATCCATCAGCTCTTTTTTGCTTAAAACACGATTGGGATTTTCCATAAAGTAGCGTAATAGTTTATATTCTTTGGGGCTTAATTTGAGCTCTTGACCTGATTTCCAAACTCTCTCACTTGGGAGATTAATAAGTAAAGAAGCATAAGAAAGATTTTCTTCTTGTGGATAGCTGCGTTTGAGTAAGGCAAGAATACGCATATGCAATTCAGCCAAAGAAAATGGTTTGGCCAAATAATCGTCTCCACCTCGAACAAAACCCTCTACTCGATCCGAATCTGAACTCCGTGCACTAAGAAAGATAGTGGGTACTTGGCTTCGCTCGCGTAGCTCCTCAAGGAATTGAAAGCCACTTCCATCGGGCAAGTTGATGTCAAGAAGCAGCAAGTCATAAGCTTTCTTGCCCAAAAACTCATAAGCTTCTTCTAATGTGCTCACATGACTGATCGTAAAATCAAGACTCGTCAAATAATCTTGCACTATTTCTGCCAAATCTTGATTATCTTCAACATACAAAATTATTCTGCGCATGAAATGATTGTATCCAATCTAACTGAGATCGAACAAAAGCTATGGAATCTTTCTGAAATTATCCCATCTTCTCTTTGCTAACTGTCTACATAAAAATGGACTAAGTATAATAGACAAAAAAGTTTGACGAGAATCCTCGACCTATGTTATTTCATTATCATATGCTTGAACCTCTTATTTATCCTCTTACAAAATACTATAGTTAAAGTAAAAAGTGTCAGATATTACAGGACTTTAACTAAATTAAGAAGAATAATATTAACTTTTACAGCACTAGAACTTTGAATTTACATTGATTATAGATCTTGCACTTGCCACAGTGGATCTGGCTAGAGCAATCCACACGTAAGGAGTAGGTCGTGGATTAATAGAGATACCCATATTCTATAGCGATTGCAGAAATCAGTAATGACAAATAAATAAAAGCCTGAATTTTAATCAAATGAAATTCAAGCTTTTAAATAACAATTATTTTTATTATCTTACTTAAGAGTTAGTAATTAAAATTTTCCTTTGGCACGATTTGCTTGGATCAATCTATCAACAGCAATACTCATTGCAGCTTGTCTGTAGGTACCTTTTTGCTCGGATTGTACGCTCACCACTTCTTCAAAAGCTTTTGTTATCTGAGCAACAAGTTTTTCGTTAACTTCTTCTTCGGTCCAGTTAAAGTACTGTAGATTTTGTACCCATTCAAAATATGAACAAATAACCCCACCAGAATTTGCTAAAATATCAGGTAAAATTTTAACATCTTTCTCTAGGAGAATTTTTTCTGCTGTAGCAGTAACTGGTGCATTGGCAGCCTCAACAATTATTTTTGCTTTAATTCGATCCGCATTATTACCTCTAATTTGATTACCTAGAGCTGCAGGAATTAAAATATCGCATTCCATTTCCAAAAATTCATCATCAGGATAAACTTCTGAATTCTCTTGATCTAACAAAATATCGTAGTTTTTTTGATCTCCATTATTAATATTTAATTCAGAAACATCAAAACCATCAGGATTATACACAGCCCCTGAAATATTCGACAGACCAATAATTTGATATCCTAAATCAGCTAACAATTGAGCCGTAACAAGGCCAACATTACCTGTTCCTTGAATTACCACTTTAGTCTCGCTAGGAACTAGATCTAATCTTTGACTATATAAATGAGTTACAGTTGTAACTCCTCTACCAGTAGCTTCTGTTCTTCCATAAGATCCACCGAGCTCAATTGGCTTACCTGTAACAATTCCTGGAACTCTTCTACCAACTAATTTAGCATATTCATCGCTAAACCAACCCATTATTTCTGGGTTAGTATTCACATCCGGTGCTGGAATATCAATATCTAGACCAATCACTGGAAAAATCTTTTCTGCATATTTACGTGTTAAGCGCTCTAACTCATCTTTTGATAATTGTCTTGGATCAACTGTTATGCCACCCTTTGCTCCGCCATATGGAATATTTGCTACAGAACATTTTAAGCTCATTAATAGAGCAAGATCTCTTACTTCCTCAGCATCAACCTCTGGATGGTATCTAATTCCACCTTTATATGGTCCACGTATCCCATTATCTTGGATCCGATAACCATGAAAAACCTTAATCGTACCGTCATCCATAGAAACAGGCAAAGAAACGCTTAATTCTCTATCCGGAGAAAGCAAAGTAACATAATCAGATTCTTTATAACCAAGGTTTTCAGCATATTCTATTATTAAATTCAAAGTTTCTTGATATTGTGACAATTCTTTATGTGACATATAACCTCCTAATCATCTAAAACAAATAGATTATTTTTTGAATTAAAATATATTTTATATTTTTCTTGACAATAGGTAAACAATTATAAAAATTTTAATAAGTTCGCACATTTTTTGACATATTTCTGATAAAAGAATTTACCCTTTTGTTAATTTTAGAGAATATAATGTATCTTTATACATATATAGCATTATTTATCAAAGATGAAAATTTTGTGTTTTGCTCAAAAGAGTTAATTTAAGGAGAAAACTATCTCAATATAGTTTTCAATTTGAAATAATATTCATCTTTTATTCAAATAAAAAATGGCTAGTATTAGCCAAGCGAAATATCTAACAGCATCATTAAGGCAAATCCAAGACCAAACCCTATTGTTCCAACATTGGCATGTTTGCCACTTTGGGCTGCAGGAATTAATTCTTCAACTACAACATAAATCATTGCTCCAGCAGCAAAAGCTAAGACATAAGGGAGTATGGGTTTAACAATAAAGGTCAAAAATATTGTTATTATCGATGATATTGGCTCCACAACTCCAGATATAAAGCCATAAGAAAATGCTTTCTTTTTAGAATAACCAGCCATTTTTAGAGGCATTGAAATAATGGCACCTTCTGGAAAATTTTGAATTGCGATCCCTAAAGCTAAAACAAGCGTACTTGCCTGAGTAATGATCATGCTATCGGAGAGCATGCCAGCAACCACCACACCAACAGCCATACCTTCAGGGATATTATGTAGAGTTACAGCCATAAAGAGCATCATAGATTTACGAATATTACTTTTTACACCTTCAGGTTCATCTGAATCTAAATTAATATGTGGAACAACACTATTTAAAATGAGAAGACAGCCTACTCCTAAAAGAAAACCAAATACAGCTGGAAACCAAGGAACCATTTCCATCTCTTCTGCCATTTCAACACCAGGAATCAAAAGTGACCAAACAGAAGCTGCAACCATTACACCAGATGCAAAACCAAGCAGACCTCTCTCCAAAAGTTCATTCATTTGGTCTTTCATGATAAAGACAAGGCCAGAACCAAGAGTTGTACCTACAAAAAGTAAGAGAACACTTATTATTGCAGCAACTTGATCATTCATATTATGTTTCTTTCCTAATAATTTTTTAAAGCATCACAAAGAACATAATGTTAACTTGATAATGTTATTTTCTTCAATTAGAAGTAATGAGTATATTACCAAACAATGTATTAAGAATACAAGATGATAGATGAAGCAAAAGAAGCTATGCAAATATCAACCTTGAAATAGAACTACTACAAAACTACTACAAATCGTAAATCCAAAACATTCTCAGAAAAATAAAAAAGCCTTGAAACACTGATATATCAAGGCTTAAACTTGGCTCCCCCTGCTGGGTTCGAACCAGCGACCCTTCGGTTAACAGCCGAATGCTCTACCGCTGAGCTAAGGAGGAATATATAACCGGCAACACCCATTTTTCCAAGACGTCTCCGTCCAAGTATCGTAGGCGCAAATGAGCTTAACTTCTGTGTTCGGTATGGTAACAGGTGTGACCTCACCGCCATCGTCACCGGTATAGATGTGGGTATAAAAAATACACCCTCAAAATTGCATAAGAAGAACGAGTTATGAATAAGTTGTGAGCTAAAAAATTGTAATGTGTGTCTGACAAGACAAAAGAATTGTCAGGTCAAATCTTCGATCTATTAGTACCAATACGCTACATATATTACTACACTTCCACTCTTGGCCTATCAACCTGGTAGTCTTCCAGGGATCTTATCACATAACGTGG
>JAAYRJ010000076.1 GCA_012518845.1 Clostridiaceae bacterium | reverse complement strand
TTGTCACTCTTAAATTCATTTAATCTTTTATGTCATTTTAAAAAATACATAAATTGTTGTAAATGCACTTTTATATGGTTTATTACCTTAGTTATCTGAGTTTTTTAAGAACTCTTGCCAAAAATGAGGGTTTTTTGTCTGGTATTGCTGTCTCTTTTAGACTTTGAGTCAGCTGATCTAAACTCTCATCCTTTAGAACTAAATATGGATTTTGTATAATAATAGCCTGATATGCTTCTTTCGTCAAAAGTGACTCTAATGCTTTTAATTGTTTTGTCACATTTGGAGTGCGCCACTCTAATTGATGCGTGTCTGTGCCAAACAAGTGGACGTAATTACGTCTTAAGAGTTCGATGATTGTCTGGTAGTCTTTGGTTTGTGGCTTATCTAAAGCAGCTAAATTACACTGCATTAGAACTCCCTGTTCTATAAAAGGAGCTAACCAATCAGGATTTTCCTGTACATATCCATATCTTTCTACATGAGCAAAAATTGGAGAATAACCGGCAAGTTGCAAGTTAAAAACAGCATTTTCTAAACCATATGGTTTTTGTCTAAAGGAAAATTCAAGTAAAATATAACTTGTTCCTGCTAAGCTATTAATCTTTTTTTTCTCTAATAGATCCAAAATTTCTGGACTGTAATGTATTTCATTGCCCAAATGTAAAGTTAGAGGGATGTTATGTTTTATCAATGCCTGTTGGATTTCACGGGTTTTTTGCTCTAACTCAGGATTTGTATCTTTATATCTACCCTGCTGAAAATGCGGTGTCGCAATGACATCCGAAAAACCAGAATTGACATATTCTTTTGCTAATTCAAGAGATTCTGTCAGGGTTCTAGCTCCATCATCAACATCGTAAATAATGTGAGAATGTAGATCTAGCATCTAGTCTACCACCCTCAATGCTTCGTAGGTTGCAATCTCAATATATGCACTTTGACCCTCGTATTCCACTTGATACCATTCACCTTCTTCACCGATAATACTGAAAAAAGTTTCTGGTGGGATAACATAATTAATAATGGCATCCATACTGGGACCTGCACGGGCATTCATATGACTAGAAACTGTAACATCATTTATTGGAAAACGGCTTTCTGTTGTTTCTTCAACAGGTGGCTCAGTTTCTGCTGGTTCAGTTGTTGGTTCTTCTGTTTCTTGAGGAAGTTCTTCTTCATCTTCCTCAATTTCTTCGACCTCAACTTCGTCAATTTGATTGTCTGCAAAACTTGCTTTGCGGCGCTCCAGTAAAATTAAATCAGCACCGTCTTCTGTCTTAGGACGATTTGACACATATTGTTCAGGCTCCTTTGCAAGTTGACAACCACTAATTAAAAGGGTAAAAACTAAACTCAGTACAATTAGTAAGAAAACCTTTTGGCTATATCTTGTTTTAATAATTTCTTTTTCCACGTCGCTCCACAATCTCTCCAATACCTTTTTAAAAACCATCCAAAACAATAACTAATTTTTGATTTTATTACAAATTATTATAAGACATTGTTGCTTTTATATGCATTTATCCCATATTTTCTTCGTAAACATAATCAAAAGATTGACCTTCTACTAGATCATCAAACATTGACTCTAAGGAACCATAACCAACAAAACTGTATTCGCTACGATATCTATCCGGATCAAACTTAAAGTTTGTTTTTGAATCAGGTAATTCTAGGCTTAAATCATATGGTGACTCGGCAACTAAATTTCCATCAGATGTTATTTCTAAATCATGATAGTTTATAGTCCAAAAATACGTATACTCTTTATTTGTCATTTTGTCATCTATTTTGTCTTCTATATTGGCAGTAACCTGGTAAACTAAAATAAGTTGTGAGTCATGATCTTCATATTTATTTTGTAATAAATAATTACCCAAATAGTCAAAACTAACAAGGCTTACATTATCCTCCCAAGAATTCCAACCATCTTTTCTTTCTTTATCAAAATAATCACTTGCATAAGTTTGCAATTGTGTAAGCATTTCAGCAGTTATTTGAGAGGATTCCATTAAAATCTCATCTAAGCCTTCCACAGTTACAGTTTATTCCCAAACGCTTGGTATTTGACCATGCTCCTCGATATAGAGTTCATCTTCACCAGGATAATAATAAGAATATTCTACCTCTATAGTCACTTCGTCCCCATTACTTAATTCGCCATTGTTTACGGCAGAATATGTTAAACCATTATCTATGTGATCAGGTTTTAGATTGATTTTACCAAGACCGTTACGTCCTGTAAATTCCACTGTTAGATCTTCAAATGGATCAAATGTTTTTACCTGTTCAAGGCCTTCAACAGTTGCTTCTATATCCTCGTATTTAAGCTTTATTTTTGAGGAATCAGGTATCAAATAATCACCTTGATTCTCTAAGTTCCAATGATAAGTAATAGTTTCGCCATTAGAAAGTTCACTATCTTTATCAAATTCACCATAAAACAACAAATTTGATGCAAATTCATTCACAAAATAGTTATTGGAGTAATCTGCAACAGCATCATCTAATATCTCACCAAAATCACCTAGACCACCTAAAACATCATCTACTCCATAGTCACTAAAAGAATCAAACTCAAAGGAAAACATTTCTTCATAATATTCTAAAATTTCTTCCCCATGATCTTGTTCAAATTTAACATAATCAAAGTTAATCTCTGGCTTACCTTTACCTTCATAGCCCGTAAATTCAACAGTAGCATATTTGTTTAAATCTATTGTTGTTGGTCTTAA
>JAAYRJ010000075.1 GCA_012518845.1 Clostridiaceae bacterium | reverse complement strand
GATGGTTCATAGGAAGTCCTCTTTTCTGTGAATGTTGTTTGGTAACTCTATTCTACAAAAAGAGGCTTCCTTTTTCCATGCTCAAAAACGAGTCAAAGGTCGTTTACACAAAATATTGTACACTATCCAACTTGATATCATTATATATATATATATATATATTGTCAATAATTTAAAGAATAACAAAACATCACTAATATTTATTGTTAATTAAATATAAACCTAACATTATTTAAGCCTTTTAATTTTGTATAAAATCAATATTTAAGAAATTCTTAAAAAAACTATTTTTTATAAAGGCTTACAACATTTATATACATTAATCAAAATTACTCAAAAAAAAATTAATATAATCTCCTCAGTTAAACTTTTTCTTTTAAGATAATAATCTTGAAATATAAAAAAAGCATCATCAAGAGAATCCTAATGACTCCATTGATAATGCTTTATTTTTTATTTTCTTTTGTTTATAACCTTCGCCATGGAACACTAAACACATTCAACGGTGCATATTGGTTGAGTCCAAATTTTTCCTCTGCTTTTTCATTCTCTATTGAAAAGTCTTCTTCTTTGACAATGATATAATGGTCACCGACGATTTTGATTAAGCGACCGTGAAACATTGGATCATAAGACGCCCCTTCTTCTGAGTACACATAGCCACCTTGATAGACTCATACAGCTTTACGCTCGCCACCAGCACTTGATACATAACTGATGCCTAATGGTGCAATCTGTTTTTTCTTGAAAAGCATGTAAACACCGCTAATATAATAGCCGCCCCTATTCGATTGATCACCCATTAACAGCTCGTTTTGTCCATCACCATCTAAATCGACAAAGGCATAGACACTGGCAACTTTTTCTGGATCTGATTTGGCACGATATTCATTTAAAGTTTGTGCGAAAATAGTCTGATCATCCACTTTTGGTGCAGATTGGCTCGATGTGGTCGTTTGTTCAGCCGATTTTGCACTTGTTGTACTTCCGCTTGTCTGAACAGTCGAAGTTGAAGAAGTCGCGCTTTTGGAAGATTGAGATGAATTCTCGCTTTTTTTCTTCTTAACCTGACTTGTTGCACTAGTGCTTGATTGAGTTTGGCTTGATTGTCCTTTGCCACAAGCGCTTAGTCCGACAGCAAGCACTAAACTAGCAACCACAACCACTATTTTGGACACTTTTTTCATAATAAACAACCCTCTTTATGCTAAAATATGCTTTTATTATACTAAAATCACCACGAAATAGATAGCACCTTCACACACTCCATCAAATCTGTCATAATATAGCTAAACAAACAGACATGAGGTGAAAAAGATGGATGAAAAAGTCGCGTTTCCTGCAATTATTGAAGAATTAATTACAAATGCCAAGGGAAATACCCAGGCTTTTCGTAGTGCAATTGATAAAGATGATAAGTTATTTTTATCAGGCAAACAACTTGCTTATTACGAAGTTCTCTTAACCATTCATAACCGTCTTGTCAGCGCTGATGAAGAACTAAAAGATTACGGATTAGACATTTGCTTAGAAAAGGAGATTCTTTAATCTAATTCAACAAAAAGTGGTTACTTTAAAAAGGTTTCAGTTTTTTCAGCATAGTAATCGGCAATGTCTGCACATAAAGTGATTTCCCCTTTGGCTTCCGTAAATAATTTGCCCATATCCTTCGTTAATACTTTGGCGTAGTAGTCACTATCACGGCGTAATAGCTGGGCGATTTGTGGTAATTGCTCTTTACGTTGAGCCAGCAAATCATTGTTACGGGACTGGCCACCCATTAGGCTCTTATAAAAATGAGTATCTAAAAAATCCGAATATTCATCGTTGATTTTATGAGCAATCAAGTTGAACATTCGGATTTTTTTATTTTGGACTTTTGTTATATGACTTTTATTCTATAATTCTTCTCCATTGCTTGCAATAACATTTTTATACCAATAAAATGAGTCTTTTTTCTTTCTCTGATAAGAGCCATTACCATGATTATCTCGATCAACATAAATAAATCCGTATCTTTTAGCCGATTCACCTGTTCCATTTGAAATCAAATCAATACAGCCCCATGTCGTATAGCCAATAATTTCGGCGCCATCTTGTTCAATAGCATCCTTCATTGCCTGAATATGTTCTTTTAAATATTCAATACGATAATCATCGTGGATACTGCCATCTTCCTCTACAGTATCTTTTGCACCTAAACCATTTTCAACAACAAATAATGGTTTTTGATAGCGGTCATATAATTCATTTATCGTACTTCTAAATCCTAAAGCATCTATTGCCCAGCCCCATTGACTAGTTTTTAGATAAGGGTTTATTGCAGAAGAAAAAATATTACTTTCAGATTGTTTTCCTTTACTCTCATCACTGCTACTTACTCTTGATGAGTAGTATGAAAAACTTACAAAATCTACAGTATTATTTTTCAAAATTTCTTTATCTTCTTTTTCAAATGGAATTTTGGCATTTCTTTTTTCAATCCATTTAATAGCATAATTAGGATAATAACCTCTCGCTTGAACATCCGTAAACATATAGACTTCTCTATTATCACAAATTGCTTGCCAATAATCTTCAGGTTTACATGTTTCTGGGTAGTAAGAACCTGCTGCAACCATACATCCAATTTGGTTTTCTTGATCTATTTCATGTGCCATTTTAGTTGCTAATGCACTGGCAATCAATTGATGATGTACCGCAGTGATAGTTGTTTGTGTTCTATTCTCATTTTCTTCAAAATAAAGACCTGCTGCAACAAATGGAAAATGTAAGATCATATTGATTTCGTTAAATGTTAACCAATATTTAACCAAACCTTGGTATCTGTTAAATAAAACTTTACATAGCTTTAAGAAATGATTAATCATTTCTCGACTTCTCCATCCACCAATTGTTTTAACTAAATGCATAGGACAATCAAAATGATTAATCGTAACCAATGGCTCTATCCCATATTTACGACACTCTTTAAATACTTCTTCATAAAATTTTAAGCCCTCTTCATTTGGTGTTTGTTCATCACCATTTGGAAATATTCTAGTCCAAGCAATTGAAAGACGAAAGGTTTTAAATCCCATTTCAGCAAATAACGCGATATCTTCTTTATAGTGATGGTAAAAATCAACAGCAGTAAGTGACGGATAAAAATATTTCTCATCAAACTCATACATTTTCTTTTGACCAGTTCCTACTAAATATCTATCTTCACCTAAAGGCATTAAATCAACATTGGCCAATCCTCTATTTCCTTCGTTACTACCACCTTCACACTGATTAGCAGCTGTTGCTCCACCCCATAAAAAGTTTTCTTTAAACGCCATCTTGTATTCCTCCTTCATTTTCTAAATAATTGGCTAATTTATTCAATTTTGAGACACAGACAAAATGTTTATCTAACTGATTCTTAAAGTAACTAATTAGCGTTCCATTGCATATTGCCATAATAACTGTGCCAATACCTACACCTACTAATTTACGAAATACTAATAAAGAAAAAATAACTGAAAAAATTAAAAATACACAATCAAATCCTGTTTTAAATTTTTGTAAACTGATATTATATTTCATGGCAACTTGCTTTACAAAAAAATCATAGATTTGTGGATAAAAGTAAGTTTTATAAAACATTGCAATTGCTAATGCTGATAATATCAAACCTATGCAAAAATAGATAATTCTGATAAAAAAACCATATTGGGATTCAACTGGATAAACTGGCAAAATTGCTTGCCATATGTCAGCCATAGTTGCATATAAAACACCTGTTATAAACGAGCTTAGATAAGAAATCTTAAATTGTTTCATAATGATGCAAAACAAAATAAAAATCAAGCCTGCAACAATGTATTCTGCCTGTCCATAAGTCAAAAAACTAACACTTTTACTTAAAATAAAAGCTGGGCTCACAATCATGGACATACCGAAATTTGCTTGCTCCATGATATTCACTGCAAATGATAGACTAGTAATAGCGATAATATACAGGATTTCACTTGAAATAACTTTTTTTGTCAATTTGATCACCTCTCATTTTAAATTATACAAAAAGAATTGCTTTAACAAAAAAAGTTTCCAAAATGGAA
Organism: Clostridiaceae bacterium; assembly: GCA_012518845.1. GTDB lineage: Bacteria > Bacillota > Clostridia > Saccharofermentanales > DTU023 > UBA5436. Next base: position 142 of record JAAYRJ010000075.1, on the reverse strand, counting down.
ACCTTAATAACGTAGTATATAATCTATAATGTGTCTTAAAATGTAATCATTATATTGATTATTTTCAGTGGGAACATACAAAAAATTTTTAGAAAACTTTAATTGCTGATTGCAACTAATTAACCAAGTATTGACATTTTTT
>JAAYRJ010000002.1 GCA_012518845.1 Clostridiaceae bacterium | reverse complement strand
TCTTCAAATAATTGTTGTAAACTATCCATAAACAGTTCCTTCTTTCTTTATTTATTTTTTTTCGTAGTATTAATTTACTACAAATTAGGAACTGTTTTCTCTTTTCCACCAAGTTTGGAACGCTATCGATCAAAACTTTAAAGTATTAAAATTTGCTCAATTAAATTATACTTCATAGTAACGATAGATTGTTTTTTCAATATTTAGATGTTTTGTTTTGGCATGACCGTCACTACCTACATGGATTTCCTTAAACCAAGCATCAAAATCATCTTCATTATTCCATTGCATGATAAAACTAAAACCGGATTCTTTATCACTCACAATATCAAGCATCTTACTTTTGACTGGACCACTTGCTAAACTCAATTGTTCTCTTTTTATTTCTCTTATTTCTTCCATTTCAGCCTTGTTTTCTATAGAACTTGAAAAGATCACTTGTATGAATAACATAATTATTTCCTCCATATTATTGACTCAAGTTAGCAAAAACTAACTTGAGTCGATAGTAGCATAGTCACTGTGATAAGGATTGTGTCTAGTGTTACTAGAAAGATAATTTGTTATTAGTAATTTTTTACCTACTGCAAAGTTTGTAGAAATTATGAGAACATTTGATGCTACAGAAAATCTAAGTTAAAAATTATCTAATCAAGATAGAGTAAAAGAAGGTCTCGAATATGCTATTTTGACCAATGAAATCTCCCGAGCTTGGAGTGGCATGACAACTAAATTGTAGTAAGAAAACCAGGATAGCTACTAAAAGTAATAATCATCAATTACTATCAACTTTTCTAATTTTCTCCTGTCAATCACACTTTTTTTTATCTATAAAAAAAGAGTGCCCTGTTGTGAACACTCTTTTTTAAAAATTTGTAAACAATAAGATTTAGCCAAAAATACCAATGTTTAACATAGCACCTTTGAGAAGTGCAGCAATAATACCACCAATGATTGGTCCGACTACAGGAATCCATGCATATCCCCAGTCAGGATCTTTATTTTCAAATGGTAAAATTGCATAAGCAATTCTTGGCCCTAGGTCACGAGCTGGATTAATAGCATAACCTGTTAGACCACCTAAAGACATACCAATTGACACAATTACGCCAAATACTAGTAATTGACTTACACCAGCAGCAGCGCCTACATTACCAGAACCATAGATAGCAAATACTAAGACAAAAGTTCCAACAATTTCACTCAATAGATTGCGGCCTGTATGTTTTACACTTGGTGCTGTTGAGAATGCACCACGTTGGGTTGCAACATCGTCGGTTGCATCAAATTGATCTTTGAACAGTAAGTAAACTAAGACAGCTCCTAAGAAAGCACCTAACATTTCGCCTAATAGATAGGTAGGAACAAGATTCCAACCGATGTCACCACTTACTGCAAAAGCTATTGTCAAAGCTGGGTTTAAATGTGCACCAGATGCAGGTCCAAAAATAAATGCTGGTAAGAGAACAGCTAAACCCCACGCAAATGTAATTTGAACAGAGCCTCCACCCTTCATACCTGATTTATTTAAGTTAACGTTTGCTACAACACCATTACCTAATAAGATTAGCATAAATGTACCAAGTAGCTCAGCAACAAAAATTTTCATATCCATATATGACTCCTTTTTAGATAGTCCCGATGGATCATCGGGACTTGGTTTTTATACTGCAATTATTATACCTATTAATCTTCTTTTGCCCAACCAAAAGATTGTTTAACTGCTTTTCTCCAACCTTTGATTTTTTCTGCACGAACATCTTCATCCATTTGTGGTTCAAACTCTCTATCAATTTGCCAGTTAGCTCGAACATCGTCTGTACCTTTCCAATAACCCGTTGCAATACCAGCAAGGTAGGCAGCTCCCATCGCTGTTGTTTCACGGTTAACTGGACGTAGTACTGGACCGTTATTTATATCTGCTTGCATTTGCATTAGTAGATTATTGGCGGATGCACCACCATCAACTTTAAGAGCTTTTAGATCAATACCTGAATCTTGCTCCATTGCTTCTAATACATCGTAAGTTTGATACGCTAAGGATTCTAAAGTTGCACGCACTAAGTGACGCTTATTAACACCACGCGTAATGCCAACAATAGTACCACGAGCATATTGATCCCAATATGGAGCCCCTAACCCAGTAAATGCTGGGACAACGTAGCAACCATTGGTATCGTCAACAGAACCAGCAATATATTCAGAATCTGGAGCAGAGTCGATAATACGCAATTCATCACGTAACCATTGAATTGCAGCACCGGCTACAAAGATAGATCCTTCTAGAGCATAGTTGACTTTTTCATCGCCTACACCCCAGGCTATCGTTGTTACAAGACCATTGTCACTATATACAAGATCTTCACCTGTATTCATTAAGAGGAAGCAACCTGTACCATATGTATTTTTTGCTTCACCAGGTGAGAAACACGCTTGGCCAAACAATGCAGATTGTTGATCACCAGCAGCACCTGCAATTGGAATTGGTCGACCAAAGAATTGAGGATCTGTTTCACCATAAATATAGCTTGATGGCTTTACTTCGGGTAACATCGATTTTGGAATATTAAGAATTTCTAAAATCTCATCATCCCATTTTAACTCTTTAATATTATATAACATTGTTCTGGATGCATTTGAATAGTCAGTTACATGGACTTTGCCTCTCGTTAAGCGATAGATTAACCAAGAGTCTACAGTACCAAACAATAATTCACCATTTTCTGCACGTTCTTGAGCACCTTCAACATGATCGAGAATCCATCTAACTTTTGTTGCACTAAAATAGGCATCAATAACTAAGCCAGTTTTTTCTCTAATCATTTCTGTGTAGCCTTTTTCTTTTAAGCTATCGCAGAATTCCGCAGTTCTACGGCATTGCCAGACGATTGCGTTGAAAATAGGTTCACCCGTTTCCTTATCCCAAACAATAGTTGTTTCTCTTTGGTTGGTAATACCAATTGCTACAATGTCCTCGGGCTCACCATTAAGTTTACCTAATGCTTCTGTGGCAACACCAATCTGTGTAGCCCATATTTCATCTGCATCATGCTCGACCCAACCTGGTTTAGGATAAATTTGAGTAAACTCTTTTTGTGCGATGGAACAAGACTCACCCTTTTCATTAAAAATTATACAACGGTTACTCGTTGTACCTGAATCTAATGCCATTACATATTTTGCCATAACATCCTCCTTCATTCGTGTTGTGTTTTTTCATTTTATTAAAATTGGTCAAAAGCCTTTACGTTTCTGCCCAATTTACTTGCTAATCAATATCTCGTGTGACTACTAGATTTGCATCTGTATTTAATATATTTTGAATAACTATATCTCCTGCCTTGACAGGTGCATTTAAATTTACTTGATTAATTTCTTGCATAATATTCTTGATTTCCTTTTTAGGAATCGCTTGGTCAGTCTTAACAGGACAACGTGTTATTTTTTCGCCATCAATTTTTACGGTTGAGGTTACAACACGAGTCGGGTTTATTAATTCTGCTTTGCCATAGGGGACTCCTTTGGCACAAAAATTACCGGTTACTTTATAATCATTTTCTGGATCAACTGTTAGACGACATCCGCGTGGACATATTACACAAATTACTTCTTGTTTCATTTTACTCCTCCACCGAAATGGTTAGCTCATTTCCCACAACTCTGTCTAGTAATTGTCTTGGTAATCTAATGTTTTCCATCTCGCCAGGGAACATGTATGGACGCTTAAATTTAGCAATTTGATTATTATTACCATCTCTTACTAAGACCTGTACTGGATCATGATAATTTTGCCGAACTCTAAAATAAATTCGTACATTTTTTTCTATATCTTCCAAACGAATATGTTGGGGAACAGTGTAAGTAATGTTAGAATCAGGTTTTAGTTCAATCCGAGTTGCATTTTCGGTAACACAACCACCATCTTTAACATAGCAAGCAGCTGCATAACCAGCAGCTTCTGCTTCTTCAGTAACATGGTCTACTAAATCATGAACATGGAGAACATTACCACAGGCAAATATACCTGGTGATGATGTTTCATCGTTTTCATAAACAATAGGTCCTGAAGTTCTTGGATCAAGTTCAACGCCTGCTTCACTGCTTAATTCATTTTCTGGAATTAAACCTACTGACAATAAGACTGTATCAACATCATAATCTTTTTCCGTACCAGGAATTGGCTTACCATTGGAATCTACCTCTTGAACTGTGACACCTTCTACCCTTCTTTGACCACGGATATTTGTAATCGTATGTGAAAGATAGAGCGGAATGTCAAAGTCTTTAAGGCATTGTACATAGTTACGATTTAGACCGCCTAAATGTGGCATAACCTCGACACAAGCAACTACTTCTGCTCCTTCTAAGGTAAGGCGACGTGCCATTATTAAACCAACGTCACCTGAACCAAGCACAATTACTTTTTTTCCTATCATCAGACCTTCGAGATTGACATATTGTTGAGCTTGTCCTGCCAGAATTATACCTGATGCTCTAGTACCCGGTATTTGAATTTGCATTCTTGTTCTTTCACGACACCCCATTGCCAAAATAACAGCCTTCGCTTTAAGAATTTGATATCCTTCTTCCATATTCATAATATGAACAAAACGATAATCCTCTGTGTTTTCAAGATTCATTGCCATCGTGTCCAATTTAACTTCGATGCTTGTATCTTCTAATTGATCAATAAAACGTTGTGAATATTCTGGTCCAGTTAATTCTTCACCAAAGTAATGGAGACCAAAACCGTTATGTATACATTGATTTAATATTCCACCTAAGAAAATGTCTCGTTCTACGATTAAAATATCTTTAAGACCATTTTGGTGTGCACTAAGGGCTGCACCTAAGCCTGCAGGTCCACCGCCGATAATAATTAATTCATATTCTTTAATTTGTTTCATGATTTTGTCACCTCAGGCTTCTCATTAGTTTTTGTTCTACCAGTGATGATATAACTTCCAAGTTTATCTTGGAGAACATCTTCTACATCTATACCAGTCTCACGCGCCAAAATTTCCACTATGCGTGGACCACAAAAACCACCTTGACAACGACCCATGCCGGTACCACAGCGTCTCTTAACAGCGTCAAGTGATGTAACAGGCATGCCTCTTTCAAGCGCATCTATAATTTCACCTTCTGTAATATGCTCACAGCGACAAATCACACGTCCATACTTTGGATTTCGTTCTAAGGCCTTTTGTTTATCTTCTGGCGATAAAGTTTTAAAGCGAGTGACTTTTCTTGTACCATCCCAATTACTTTTTTCTTCTAACTTTAGTCCCTTTTCTTTGAGCATTTTGACACCTTCTTCCGCTAGAACGGGAGAACATGTTAAACCAGGTGATTTAATTGCCCCAAGTTCTAAAATATCTCTTGCAATAAAATCAACGAAGAAATCGTTTAGATCACTATTAGCCCTAACACCAGCATAATTTCTTATATTAGTCCTAAAGTTAAGACCTGGTACACAACGTGTAGCCTCACCTGCAATATAATCAAGTCCATCTCTTGTAGTAGAGGTATCTTCTTTGTCTGGAATTCTCTCTGCATCTGGACCTACTAAAGTGTGGAAATGAATAGTTGGTGAAACCAGAATACCTTTTGTCTGTTCATTAGGAGTTGGAAAAATAACCGAATTGACAATTTCACCTTGAGATCTGTCTAAAAGATAATATTGACCCCGGGTTGGATGAATTGCATAGGCTGGCTCTGCAACAAGATTATGAATTTCATCTGAGTGAACCCCTGCCGCATTGACAACATATTTTGTTTCAAATTCATCTGTTTCAGTTTTTACTAACCATGAATCTCCCTGATCAATCAAATCGACAACTTTTTGATTTAACTCTAGGTCTACTCCTTCACGAACTGCAACTTCAACATGAGAAATTGTAAATTCCCAAGGATTCATAACACCTGATTCGGGAACCCATAAAGCTCCAATAATATCTTTTGAAATATTTGGTTCGTGGGCATGAACTTGTTCGGCATCCCATATTTCCATATTAGGACAGCCATTAGCAAGTCCGCGTTCGTATGTCTGCTTTACTGTTTCCATTTCTTTGTCATTGAAGGCAACCACTAAAGAACCTGTTTTTCGAAACTCTATATCCAGAGTTTCCACAAGTTCCATGCATTTTTTTGCACCTCTGACATTATACTTTCCCATAAGTGTGTTTGGATCAGGATCATAGCCACCATGAACAATTGCAGTATTAGCACGTGAAGCACCTAACGCTACATCATTTTCCTTGTCTAGAAGCAAAACATTTAAATTATACTTTGACAATTCATAGGCGACACAGGATCCGACACACCCTGCTCCGATAATTAAGACATCATGCATACACTTAGCTCCTTTGTAATTTTGTTTCAGGAGAAGTTGCTTAAATTTTGTTAGATAGAATACCAGTAATCGATATCTCTGAAAATGAGCGAGTCTCCTCCGCATTCAAAACTGGAACCTACTCAAATCTCATGGTTTCGCATTGAATTATTATGATAGTAACACAAAGTCTTTGTATTTTCAATGTTTTTTTTGTTAGAACTGAATAAAATGTCTGTTTGTCTATTCCAGTACAAGCTGTACAAACTACTAATTTATTACTATTTAATTGATTAATAGAAATTATTCATTTAAATGTTGACTAGAATTTGATCTATGTGCTTATAATACAATTGTAATGTTTAATTTAAGTAAAGTTTTTGTATTTAAAAATATAAAAGACTAGTTTTCTATCTAAAAAGGCATAAAGGATCTTTTGTTATGTTAACAAATCTATTGAAAAAACAGTTAGGACGTTCACCTATTATTTTCTCAGTTAAGGACGAAAAAGCTTTAAGAAAAGCGTTAGCAAGCAATTATAAAATTTTATTTTTTCTCTATGGTGATATAGTAAATATCGAAGCACAAGTTGCTCTAGCAAAAGAATATGACAAATTTGTTTTTGTTCATTTAGATTTGATCAATGGGATATCCGCCCATGAAGCAGCTGTTGAATTTATCAGTAAATATACAGAGGCTGACGGTGTGATTTCGACAAAACCACGCCTCTTACGTTATGCCAAAGAATTTAATTTGGCAACCATTTTAAGAATATTTATGCTTGACTCTATGGCCTTTGAGAATGGGATTTACAACATACAACATTGTAAACCTGATTCAATCGAAATTTTACCAGGTATTGCAACCAAATCTTTTCCGCTTGTGCGTGAAAAATCTGATTTACCATTGATCGCCGGCGGATTTATTAGAACTAAAGAAGATGTGCTCGCTGCTATTAAAGCTGGCGCTTCTGCCGT
>JAAYRJ010000074.1 GCA_012518845.1 Clostridiaceae bacterium | reverse complement strand
TTAGAAGAAATTGCGGAACCTTTTAAAATAAAGAGTTCTGTTGCACCAGAACAATTATCAGACTTAGAAAAATTTGCAGATCAGATTGCAGCAACTTTTACCAAGTAAATTATTCAAAGAATAGGCAAATACCCTGATTTAAAGGTTTAGGAAATATAACAAATATTTATTAAAAAGCCCCACACAATTTTATGTGCGGGGCCTCGTTTTGGCATTTAGCTAGTAAGGATTAATCAATTTCAATTTCGATTGAATTATCATCAACTTTTTTTACTTCTTTTTTAGGTAGAATCAATTGTAAAATGCCATCTTTGTACGAAGCTTTGATCTTGTCTTTGTCTATGCCTCTTACATCAAAACTACGTTGATATTCGCTAAAACTACGCTCACGACATACATAATATTTATTTTCATCTTCTTCAGTTTCTTCTACATCATGAGTCGCTTTAATTGTCAGATAATCACCATTTAAAGAAAGTTTAATATCATCTTTATTTAAACCAGGCATTTCTGATTTAAGTTCATAATGATCACCTTTGTCTTCAACATCAGTACGCATCATATTCTGTGAAAAACCAAAATTTCTAAAGATGTTGTTAAAACTATTATCTACGTCCTGTAACCAACCATTTCTTCTTCCATGTCTAAAAGGTATTAAATCAAACATAATATTAGTGCTCCTTTCAAATTATTTTAATATATACTTTTGCTTAAAAAGCCTTTTTGACATTCATTGACTTTAGTATAACCCATTCAGGTCTGGAAAGTTTGACCTTGCTTGACTTTAAATGCAAACAATTGTTAAAGAATGTTATATGAATATGGAAATGTACTTCTTTTCATTGGTAGATAACGATAACTTAAGATATTGATATTTGTATACAACTTCTTTTTGTTTAATGATTTAAGTAAAATTGACAAATTATTTATTGAGCTTACTTGATTATGCTAAAATTACTTTTGGAGAAAATTTGAAAAAAAGAATGAATTTGTAAAATGATAAAATTTGAGAACAATCAAGATTTTGTACAAAATTTTATTAAGAAACCCTTAATAGTTAATAATCTAGAAATTAAAAATCGCTTGGCTCTGGCTCCACTTGCAGGTACAAGTGATACGATCTTTCGTACATTTAGCAGTCAGTATGGTGCAGGTCTAGTAACGACAGAATTAGTTAGTGCTAAAGGTATTTGCTATGATCCATATTTAACGAAAAATTACCGTTATTTAGAAATTAATCCCAAAAAAGATAGTAAAATTGCGATTCAGCTGTTTGGACATGAACCTTATTCATTTCAAAAAGCCATTGAGACAATTTTAGAACATCCTATATTGAAAGAATGCCATATAATTGACATTAATATGGGCTGTCCTGTAAAAAAAGTTGTTAAACAAGGCGCTGGCTCAGCTCTTATGCGAACACCAGAGTTAGCGGAAGAAATTGTTAAAACGGCACGTGCTATCACAGAATCTCACAACAAATTATTAAGCGTTAAATTTCGTTCTGGTTGGGATCAAAGTCAAATTAATGCAGTAAATTTTGCTAAGAGACTAGAAGCTGTTGGCGCGGAGTTGATAACACTACATGCGCGAACTAGGAAGCAAATGTATCAAGGTAAAGCGGATTGGGAAATAATAAAAAAAGTAAAAGCTGCTGTTAAAATACCAGTCTATGGAAACGGCGATTTGTCCGATTTAGATAGCATTATGAAGATGTATCAAAAAACTGGATG
>JAAYRJ010000010.1 GCA_012518845.1 Clostridiaceae bacterium | reverse complement strand
TCCGTTTCTCGGTCATCATATACTTCGGTTAGGATTGGATTTTCGGCATAGGCAAGGGATTCGGCAAATCCTTCTGCTAGTCCTTTGGCTCGGCTATAAGTGATGGGTTGGAAAATGGCATAGAGTTTATTATGGGGAAAATTTTGGGCAGCTTCTATAGTTAATTTTACCGAATCAGGGTGGTGGGCGTAATCAGCAATGATTCTGGCGCCATTGTAGAAACCCGCTTCTGTAAAACGACCCTCTGCACCAGTAAAGTTTGCTAAAGCTCTGACAGCCGATTTCGGATCAGCACCATTTAAATATGCACAAGCAATTGCTGCCATAGCATTATCCACATTAAATTTTCCAGGTATTTTAAGCTCAAAATCAGCAAAATGTTCACCCCTATAACTTAAAGTAAAATGTGGATATGCATCTTTGTAAGACAAATCTTCACAACAGAAATCAGGCTCTCTACCTTCAAAGCGATCCTCCGGATAACCAAAAGTTATAATATTTAAATTACCTTTTATATTTGGATTTTTCTTATAAGCTGAATTTAACATCCCTGAAATATTTTTATCAAAGGCAGGAATAACTAGATAGCTATTTGGCTCAAGCAATGCTACAAAATCTGCAAATACCTCAATAACATCATCCATGGTCGGAAAAACATCGACATGATCATGATCCAAATTTAAGACAGTAGCAGTAGTTGAATAAAAGTGAAGGAAACTCCTGCCAAATTCACATGCTTCGGAAACCATCAAATTCCTATTAGAACCGGCATGAACAGTTGTTTTAAATTGCTTCAGCTCTGCACCCAAATGTACAGTCGGATCAAGTCCAGCCTCGATCAAAATTAAAGAGCACATTGCAGTAGTAGTTGTTTTACCATTTGTTCCCGCAATATTAATCGACTTATCAAACATTCGATTGATCATACCAAGATAAGCAGCCCGTTCAATCTCAGGAATACCCAATTTTTTAGCTGCCACTCTTTCAGGGTTATTTTCTGGAATTGCTAAAGTGTAAATCACAGCATCCGGCTTAAGCTCCTCGATATTTTCAGAAACTTGTTGATAATTAACTTTAATACCCAAAGATTCCAAGTAATAAGTTCGATTTGATTTATTTGGATCAGAACCAAAAACATTCATTCCTTGATGCTTAGCCAACTCTGCCAGACCACACATGGAAATACCGCCAATACCAATAAAATAAATTTTGTTCCCAGGCGTAAATAAAATTTTTTCTAAATTATTATCTGAATTTGACATAAAAACTCCATAAAAAATTATTGTATTACTATGTAATTATACTATTTTACCATAGGCAAAAAATGTTAATATAGATAAATATTTCTGGACAATACTTTTTAGATTACATTGTCACGGAATAGTAACAAGAGTTACACAAAAAACAAATCAACATTTTCATACGACTACTGTATAATATATCAATGGTAGTATTACATATGAGAAATAAATTTTTTTGTAGTTTTGTGTAAAACTCCTGTATAAGCATTATTACATTAATTGGTGGAATATTTATATGAACAAAGAGTATTATGATTTAGTTGTACCTTATCTAGAAAAATATGATTATGACTCGAAAGAGTTTCAAGAAAAATATCATTACACAGGAGAGTTGGGTGCACTATATCACAAAAGGCGTACAACTTTTCGGGTGTGGTCTCCTGTTGCAAGTAATATAGAAATCTTGTTTTTTGGCAGGTGGGAAGCATACTATCAAATACCCGATATCCCTCTTGAAGTTTGGACCATGAAAAAGATAGAGCAAGGAGTGTGGGAACATCAAGAACGAGGTGATTTGCATCTAGGCATTTATTTGTATAGAGTTACCTATTTTGATGGTAGAACCAAAACCTGTGTTGATCCATATGCTAAAGCAGTTACAATCAATTCAGGTCACACAGTTGTTATTGATCCGCAATCTGTTAAATTAAAAGGTGAATCTGCTCCTAGAAAAAAATTCAAAGAAGCAATTGATTCTGTAATTTATGAGGCAAGTATTCGTGATTTAACTATATATCCCTATACTGACATTGAGCGAAAAGGAAAATATTTAGGTCTAACAGAAACAGGAAAAGTAAATAATGAAGGATTGGCAGTTGGCTTAGATTATATAAAATCACTTGGTATTACTCATTTACAATTATTACCATTCTATGATTTTGCTACAGTAGATGAACGAAATCCACTGGCTACTTACAATTGGGGCTATGATCCAGTCAACTATAATGTTCCGGACGGATCATTCTCCATCAATCCAGAAAATCCTATTTCTAGAATTATTGAATTAAAAAAGATGATTAAAGCCTTACATCAAAATGATATAGGGGTCATTATGGATGTCGTCTATAATCATGTTTACACAGTAGAGACTCATCCCTTTACAATCCTTGTACCAGGCTACTATTTTCGTCATTATCCAAATCATAAGTTAGCAAACGGAACTTTTTGTGGCAATGAAATCGCTTCAGAAAGAAGTATGGTCAGTCGCTATATTGTTGATAGTGTTTTATATTGGACAAATGAATTTCGTCTTAATGGTTTCCGCTTTGATTTAATGGGTATTTTAGATATAAATACGATGAATAAAATCAGAGCCGAGCTAGATAAAATCGATCCTAATATTATTATGATTGGTGAAGGTTGGAATATGGGCGATATACTACCAACAGAGAAGAAAGCAATTCCTGAAAATTCAGAAAAACTAAAGGGAATAGGTTTTTTCAATGACCAATTTCGTAATGCAGTTAGAGGTGATGTCTTCCACAAAAGATCCAAAGGGTATATTACTGGTCAATTAAAAGATGATTCCTTTTTAGATTATGAAATGTTACAAAAAAGATTTTCTCGACTCGATCAAATGGTCCAATATTTGGAAGCACATGATAATTTTACTTTATTTGATCAAGTTTCAGCAGCATTACCGGATTTAGATATGCCTGAATATGAAAGGCGCCAAAATCTTGCAACTAGCATGGTGATTCTCTTACAGGGCATTCCATTTATTCATGCGGGACAAGAATTTTTGCGTACAAAAATGGGCAATCACAATAGTTACAATGCCTCTGATAAAATAAACCAGCTGGATTGGTCACGCATAAATCGTCAACCTGTAGAGTATTTACGTGAATTAATTCGCTTTAGAAAGAAACACGAATATTTATACTATAAAAACTTTGAAGAAGTACTAGATCATCTAGAAGTTACATTTTTATCAGATGAATTGATAAAAGTTCGTCAGAAAAACGAAAAATATGACTTTTGGTTTTTCTTTAATGCCTATGAAGCCAAAAGTTATACTTTAGTGGATGCTGGAGAATATCGTGTTTATTTTGCTGATAACACTTCATTTTTAGATGAAGAAAAGATCATAACCTTCAAAGAAGGTGAAAATACAGTTGGAATAAGTGGTCTTAGTACATTAGTTATGCAAAAAATATAGTGTTTTGAAATGGAGACTTTTTCTTCAAATAACCGCAAATTATTAATTTTTTTGAAAAATTGACATTACCAAAATCATTTGATAATATAACTGAGCAGTTAATTAGCTAAGAAAAATCTGCGGGATTAACTCAGTGGTAGAGTGTCACCTTGCCAAGGTGAAAGTCGCGAGTTCGAATCTCGTATCCCGCTCCATAAGATGACCGCAGTATTTGTGGTCATTTTTAAATCGGCACCATAGCCAAG
>JAAYRJ010000073.1 GCA_012518845.1 Clostridiaceae bacterium | reverse complement strand
CTTATCTTCAAACTGAATTTTTCAATGTCTATGAATGGCTTGTGAAGGGAGAATGTTCTTTCAAAGCTTTTGCGCCGTATACTTTGATGACGGTGATTGAAGGTTTTGGTTATCTAGTCGTGGATGGTAAAGAATATGAATTAAATATGGGCACAAGCTGTATTTTGCCAAATCAAGTGAAGGAATGGCAAATTAAAGGCGATGTTAGAATAATTGCCTCTGATACCGCAAAGAATAATAAATAAGCTACGTGTAGAGTAAAAGTAGGGGTAGTTCAATCATATCGGACTACTCTTTTTTTATTTTCGTAAAAAAATGTCCATTGCAATAGACACTTTTTTATATTTAATTGAAAGCGTTTCAAATATAGAATGTAAATGTGGAGGTGATCAAGATGATTTTCAGTAATAAGGAACAAGAAATAATCAACATTTTGTTAAACAGTAAAAGTATGATTACTGCTGAAAAAATTTCAGAACTAACAAATGTGTCTGTCAAAACTATTTATAGACGGATTAAGAAGATTAATTCTCAATCTCATTCTGGAAACGAAATAATTATCTCTGAAAGAGGAAGAGGTTTGTTAATAGACAATGATGAGTATCAACAAACTATCCACTTAGAAAAAATCCAAGGCGAATATCCCTCAAGACAAATGGAAGTTATTTTTAGTTTGTTATTGAACTCGCCTCATTATATCTCGATTGAACAAATATACAGCCAACAATTTGTATCTGATGAAACTATTCGATTAGATATTCAAAAAATTAGGGAAATATTAATTCCTTATCAATTAAAGTTGAATAAGCGAAAAGAAGAGTTTCGAATCTCTGGTAATGAAGAACAAATACGAAAATTGATGGCTGAAATTTTGAATACTAAAAAGATATTATTAAATGATACGTATTTAACAAAGACTAGTATGATGACTTACCAGGATATTGATTTTATTACAAATCAATTAATGGAAATAGAAAGTAAGTTAAATACACAGATTTCTTATCCATACAATGAAAATATTTTTATTCATATGTATGTAATGATTTCAAGATATAAAAATAATCCAGAATTATCAAAAATACAAAGCTCAGATGAATTTATATCACAAGAAGTCATTTCAAAAAATCAAGATATATTAAATCTCAGCAAAAAAATAATAAGCAACATTGAAGAATATATTGGGCAAAAGTTAAATAATGAAGAAAATTATTTCCTTTTTCAATATTTGTATTCTTCTAGACTTATTACGAATAATGTTCTCTCTGATCAAGAATCTAGTGTGATGAAGATTGCACAAAATATCTCTTCGCTGGTGATTGAACATTTTGATATTAAAGTAGAAATTCAAGATTTGGCTACAGAAATATATCCACATCTAAAAATGATGCTTTATAGAATTAAACAAAGAATTAATATTTCAAATGAGTTATTAATAGACATAAAAAGAGAGTATAGAGAACTATTTGATTTCTTGAAAAATGAGGTTGTAGAGATTATATCAGATGGTACAGTTTCTGATGATGAAATTGGTTTTTTAACTTTATACTTTGCAAAATATATGGAACAAATTCCTGAAAAAATAAAAATATTAGTGATTTGTTCTAGTGGTGTGGGAACTTCAGAATTATTAAAAGTAAAAATTAAGCAATCCATACCGGAAGTTGAAATTGTAGAAGCTTTATCTGTTAATCAGTTTACGAAGTCGATTAGTTTAGATCGATTTAAAGATATCGATTTAATCGTATCCACAATTAAAATGAATGAAACATATGGAATCCCATGTATTTTAGTAAATGCGATATTTACAGAAAGCGATAAGAAAGCATTAAGAAAACGTTTGGAGGAATTACAATGTTAGAGTCAATGGATTTAAAAAATGTAATTAATAGAGAAAATGTATTAGTTGATATTGAAGGAACTACAAAAGAAGAAGTTTTAAAAGCATTATGTAATCAATTATTTAATACTGGATATATTAATGATGTTGATGATTTCTATGCAGATGTTTTAGCAAGAGAAGAAGAAGGATTAACAGGTCTAGGAAAAGGAATTGCAATTCCCCATGGAAAATCAGAAAGTGTAATCAACACTACCATTGCAATTGGTAAAACAAAGCAACCAATTGAATGGGTTTCTTTAGATGATAAACCGGTGGAGGTGATTTTGTTATTTGCAGTTAAAAACTCAGATGCGACTACAACACATATTAAATTACTTCAAAAAGTCGCAATTATGCTAGCTGATGATGAGTTTTTAGTTGCACTTCAAAAAGCTGAAAATGAGGATGAGCTTTTTGGAATGATCACTCAGCGAGATTAGTTTAATAGTTGAGTATTTTAGTCGTGGGAATTATTTAATAAAAATAAGAAACGTTTTGGAGGAATTATTATGAAAATTGTTGGAGTTGCAGCATGTACATCTGGTATTGCACATACCTATATTGCAAAAGAAAAATTATTAAAGGCAGCAAAAGATTTAGGCCATGAAATTCATATTGAAACTCAAGGTACTATTGGTACGGAAGATGAGTTGGCAGAAAAAGATATTGAAGAAGCTGATGTTGTCATACTTGCAGTTGATATTGCTATTACTGGAACAGAACGTTTTGATGGGAAAAAAGTTGTTAAAGTGCCAACAAGTATTGTAGTTAAAGCGCCGAAACAACTGATTCAAAAAATTGAAAGCGAATTAAATAAATAGAGAGGAGTGTTTGTGTATGAAAAAAGTTTTAGGGGAGATTAAACGACACTTATTAACAGCAATTAGTTATATGCTTCCTTTAGTTGTTGCGTCTGGTTTGTTGATTGCTGTAGGGAACTTAATGGGAGGACAAGTTGTTACTGATTTAGCTAAAATGACAGTTCCAAGTGCATTTACTTCACTTGGGGTGCTTGGTATGGGGTTGCTGCCATCATTTATTGCAGGGTATATTGCATTCTCTATCGCGGATAGACCTGGTATTGCTCCTGGTTTCTTAATGGGACAAATTGCATCATTCTTAGGTGCAGGTTTCTTAGGTGGTATTATTGGTGGTTTCTTGGCCGGATATATTGCTGTAGTTATTCGTAAATATCTAAAGGTTCCAAGATGGGCAGAGGCTTTAATGCCAATGATGATTATTCCAACCTTAACTGCAATGATTGGCGGATTAATTATGTACTTTGTTTTAGGTACACCAATTGTTTGGATTACAGGTGGATTAACTAACTTCATTGTTGGACTAGATCAATCTCAAAAAGTTCTATATGGATTTATTATTGGTGCTATT
>JAAYRJ010000072.1 GCA_012518845.1 Clostridiaceae bacterium | reverse complement strand
TTTGAGTGGTCATCTACCAAATATTCAATGTTCTTTTGACATGTCCTTAGTGCCTTGGCAGAAATATCAGATAAATCTAAATCAAGTGCAAATCTGTCGGCCAACTCTAAATAAATAGTGATCCCTATACAGCCACTTCCTGTACAAAGATCTAAAATATCCAGGTTCTCTTTAGTGGAGTTGAGCTCAAGCACAGCTTCAACTAATAGTTCTGTTTCAGGTCTTGGGATTAAGGTGTTTTCCACAAAAAACTCTCGGCCATAAAAACCTTTGGTCCCCAGTATGTAAGCAGTCGGTACTCCAGATGCTCTCTTTTTTACTGCATCCAAAAACTTTATTTGCTTAGTTGAACTTAATAAGATTTCCGGTTTTGCAAGTTGATCTGAAATAGAAATATGATTAATTTCTTGCATGAGAAATCTTGCTTCTCTCAATGGTTCTTCTATCTTATTTTGTCTTAATAAACTTGTAGCTTCTGTTATGATTGAAGCAAGTTGTCTTTTGTTACCATTCATCGCTTCCATCAACATCTGGAATAACTGCCTCCATAGCAACAATTGCAACTTCAAGCATCGAGTCATCTGGTTCGGCAGTAGTTAGTCTTTGCATTGCAAGCCCAGGTTTACTTATAGCTCTGGTCACAACATTATCGTACCTACCAACAAGCCGAATAATTTCATAAGTGATTGCAGAAATAAATGGTAAGAGTAGTAGTCTAACTATAAAATTAATTAAACGACTTCGCCAGCCTATGAAAGCCAAAACAATAATACTGACAATCATAACTAAGAATAAAAAGGAAGTTCCGCAACGTGGATGAAACCGAGTAAAATTACGTATATTTTCGACAGTTAGCGGCATTTGGGCTTCATAACAGGCAATTGTTTTGTGTTCGGCTCCGTGATACTGCCATACCCTTTTTATATCATCCATGCGTGACACCAACCACAAATAGAGAATAAAAATCGCAACTCGAATTAAACCTTCTAACATGGTCAATAGCAAGCTAATTCCTCTGGTATCTGCTACTACACCTATGCCTGTACGAATTAAATCTGTTATTACACCTGGTAATATCATAAACAAAAACACAGAAAAGAAAATACTTATAACAACTGAAAAGTATAATGCAGCTTGTGTAATTGTATTTTCTTCATCCTCATCTTCTGGTTCCGCAATCTCAGCTGAACGCATTAAGGCTTTGGTACCTAAGATTAATTGTTTAAAGATACGAACTGGGCCTCTTAAAAAAGGAATATGTTCTATTTTATTAGTGCGAGATTTTTCCAAATATTCAAGCACAATTTCGCCATTTGGATCTCGTATCGCCATCGCTCTTTTGTCAGGACCAATCATCATCAACCCTTCGATTAGAGCTTGACCACCAATTGTCGTTTTTCTTTGTTCTATAGAATTATTTTTATTACTCATAAACACCGATTTCAGGATTTTAAAAACTATTTAATAAAAAAGGAGTTGTCCCAGCTGGTACAGACTCCTTCAAATTCTTAAATTTTTTATTGTCTTATTTTTGGGATTTTCTAGCACGATCCATACGACGTTTAAATTTATCAACACGTCCGCCAGAGTCAACTAGTTTTTGACGTCCTGTATAAAATGGATGGCAATTAGAACATATTTCTACATTAATACTTTCTAGTACTGAGCCTGTTTCAAATGTTGCACCACATGCACAACGTACAGTTGCTTTATGGTATTTTGGATGTATTCCTTCTTTCATTTCTTTCACCTCTCACATGCCATACCGCCCGTAAGCTCTAAGAATACGAATGCGATATGAGTTTATTGGCTAAATTGTTTAGCTATACAATACTATACCCTATCAATAATCTTGTCAATTTTTCAGAAAAAATCATGATTTGGATTTGTTTGATACGCTAGTTTTGTGTCTTTTTATTTAATCACTCCTGTAAATAAAGATGTAATTGCTAGAAAAACATCATTTATTCCGAGCGTAAAACCGTAACCGGATCCATCTTGGCTGCCTTTTGTGAAGGTATAAGGCCACCTAATAATGTCAAACCTACACTTAGTAATACTAAGACAATTGTTGCATTAAATGGGAGTTCTGCACTAACTCCCGATATACCTGTCAAACGATAAATTAAAGAATTTGCAGGTATCAATAATAACGAAGTTATACCGATCCCTATTATCCCGGATGTTAAACCTATGATAAAAGTTTCCGCATTAAAGACCTGAGCAATATTTCGTCTTGATGCACCAATAGCTCTTAAAATTCCAATTTCTTTGGTTCTCTCTAAGACGGAAATATAGGTAATAATACCAATCATGATTGATGAAACTATTAAAGAAACTGCTACAAAAGCAATTAAAATGTAAGTAATAACATTAACAATCCCCGTGATTGAAGATAGCATAAATCCAATGTAATCGTTATAGGTAATTTTGTCAGCTTCATCCATTT
>JAAYRJ010000071.1 GCA_012518845.1 Clostridiaceae bacterium | reverse complement strand
TATGATCAAGTTGAGCAAGCTGGATATAATCGGGAAGAAGTTTTGAGTATTGGCTTTTTACAAAAATCACCTAAAGAAGCATATCATTTTTACAATTTAACTTTCCATAAGGAAGCTAAACCTAATAAAGGACATTTATTTTTAGCATTTTTAGAAAATGAGCTGGGCAAGGATGTTTCAATTGTCACTCAAAATATTGACGGTCTTCATAGAAGGGCAGGGAGTACCAAGATATTTGAGTTACACGGTAACATGAGTTGGCGAAAGCTTGATGATCAAGCTACTAGTCAAGATCTGATTGAGTATGACGAGTTAATCTGGCGAGATGGAATTCCTTACGATATAGAGGGAAACCAACGTAGACCAAATGCTGTCTTGTTTGGTGAAAGTTTGAATTCTAACACAATAAAAGGGGCAATTTCAGCAATAGCATCTGCTGATTTATTGATGGTACTTGGAACATCTTTACAAGTATATCCGGCAGCTAGTTTTATCAATTATTTTCAGGGTAAATATCGACTTCAAATAGATAAATCAATCGAATATCCAAAAAGTTCAAAGCATGAAATGTCACTAGCAAATGATATTGTTGATTTTTTTAAAAAGATCTGGGAATTGTTTTAATTGGTTTACTTTGCAGAAGCCTTTAGATGGAAAGGATAAATTTATGAAGAAAGCTTTAATAGTAGTTGATGTTCAAAATGACTTTGTGGAAGGTGGCTCACTTGAATGTAAAGGTGGAAAAGAAGTAGCAAAAAATATAAAAAGGATGTTAGATTCTGATAAACTAAAAAATGAATATTCTTTAATTATCTCGACACAAGATTGGCATAAGGGTGATAGACATTCTAATGGAGGACATATTTCCGCTTCTCCTGATTATATTGATACTTGGCCAACTCATTGTATAGCTAATACTAAGGGAGCTGATTTTGCTGAGCCTTTGATTGCAACTGATTTTGACCATCTTATGTTAAAAGGCTATGGCAGTCCATCTTATTCAGGATTTTCAAAAAATGCATATGAAAAAGAAAATAAATCTTTGTCATTACAAGAAATATTAAAGACAGAAAACATTACAAGTGTCGATATCGTTGGCATTGCTTTTGATTATTGTGTAGCTCAAACAGCAAAAGATGCAAGCAAAGAAGGTCTCAATGTCAGAGTCTTAAAGTACTTAACTGCAACTATTAATCAAGAAAATGAAAATTTAATAAGAAATGAATTAACTGATTTAGAGATTGAAGTAATAGATTAATCTATTTTTCTTAGATCAATTTTTGTTTGCTATATTACAATGATGCATTAGATAGCTTGACTACGAGCGAAAAAGTAGTTTCTTTTTAAAATTCCTATCTGAAACAAATCTAGATATTAATTATTACACGATGATGTGCTACAATTAGCAAGTATGTACTCTAGAAAAATTAGAGATTAAAACAGAGGAGACGCTCAAAAATGTCAAATAATTCAACAAACAACCAGAATTATAGTCAGAATTCAGTTGAAGAACAGTTAAATAATCACAATAACAATTCAAATTGGAATCAGACTACAGACTCTAAGCCAGAACAACAGAGGCAATATCAAAAGTCTGGTCATCAACCTAACTATCAACAAGCAACTCAGCAACATACATATCGACAGCAGCAACAGGGACAAACAAATTATCAGTTCCAATCTATGCCTAATCAACAAGGACAAATGCCTTATGGCCAACAACCGCAGCAACCGCAAGGACCAAATCCTATGATGAGTTTTATTGATGTCTTAAAAGCTTTCTTTAGCAAATCGCCTTTAGACGCTTTTAAATTAAGGCAATCTAAAGCTTTTACTTGGATTATTTTTGGGTTAATGATGATTGTGCCAGCTTTGGTAACTGCACTAACAGTTAATGGATTATTGCTTGAACTTCCACGCATGATTGCTGGTGGAGTAGGTGGCTTTGCTAGAAATATGATACCATCCCAAATTGGTAGAATGACATTTGGCTCATTTTATGGTCAGTTTGTCTGGCTCTTAATTTTATTAGAGGGAATTTTGATAGGGCTACTTCATGCAATGTATGCAATCTGCAAACCACAGATTAAAAGACCCTTTGGCATTATCGAAATTTATGCTACTGCCAGTTATTTACCTTTAATTTTAACTATTGTTGGCATGTTGGTAGGTTTGATCTCTCCAGTTTTAGTTGTACTGTTTAGCGCTGGTGTTTCAGCTGTACGTTACTTACTGCTATATTTGGGTTTTGAACAACGATTAGGTAAGTCAAAAACAAATCCATTCTGGGTGTTTTGTGGAATCTTAATACTTATGGGTATATTCACATTGTTTTTCTATTACAGTGGGGTTTCAAGAGGTATCTCAAGCTTTGCATCTAGACTGCCTGGTATTGGTAATTTAGAAGATTTATTTGGTTTTTGATTAAACTAAGATAGACAAAAAGCAAAAGTGTATTAATTGTAGGGGGCTGTCTAGACAGCTCCTTTTTTTTATGTAACTACACATAGTTAAACAATAAATATTTCTATATTGCTTGGTTTTTACATTATTAAAAAAATTGATGAATAGTAACAATAATTTTGTTCTTGTTACTATTTTTTTTATGTTTTTTCCGAAAAATATCTCTTAAAATGCATATCTCGACTTTTCCTTTACCCTGTTAAGTAAGCAAATCCGAATATGATAATAAGTTTTATAGATTTACATTTGACTCAATTTTTTTGATATGTATACACTAAAAACTGTTATTAATTGAGAGAAAAATGAGGCTCAGAGCAAAACACAAATAAAAATAAAAAAGATTAAACAAACAAAAATAAAAACTTTTTAAAATAAATGGAAGGAGTATAGCGTGATTGACTTTCAAAATGTCAGGAAAAGCTATGATGATACAAAAGTTTTAAAAGGAATTAATCTAAATATAAAAGATGGTGAATTTGCTGTTTTAATTGGCCCTTCTGGTTGCGGTAAAACAACTACTTTAAAAACAATTAATCGTTTGATCGAACCAGATAGTGGAAAAATTTATATAGATGGTCAAGATATTTCTACATTTGATCCGGTAAAACTCAGACGTTCTGTCGGGTATGTAATTCAACAAATTGGCTTATTTCCAAATATGACAGTTGAAGAGAACATTGGAATTGTTCCAAAACTTTTAAAATACGAAGAAAAAGAAATCGATAAAATTGTGCATGAAATGCTAGAAATAGCAGAAATGGATTATGATGAATATGCGCATAAATATCCATATGAGATGTCTGGTGGACAACAACAGCGCGTTGGTGTTCTTAGAGCATTAGCAGCCTCTCCACCAATTGTTTTAATGGATGAACCTTTTGGTGCACTTGATCCTGTAACAAGAACAACTCTACAGAATGAAATTGTGGAATTACAAAAGAAATTGAAGAAAACGATTGTTTTTGTTACTCATGATATGGATGAGGCTATTAAAATTGCTGATAATATTGTCTTCATGGACGAAGGGGAAATTATTCAAGTTGCTTCTCCGGAAGAGATGCTGACAAATCCAAAAAATGATCTAATCCGTTCTTTTATGGGAGATCGTTCTTCTGATATAGAAAATCAGCCACAAGTTGTCGATGATTTTATGTATACAAATATTAGTACAGCATATCCTGATTATTCTTTTAAAAAAGCCATTGGACTTATGGCTAGAAAAAAAGTTGATACCTTAATTGTAAAAGATCGTGATGAAACATTTTTGGGTGTTGTTATGATTAAAGATATTAATCATAAACTAAAATCTGGCGAAAAAAGTACGATTGGTTCCTTAATTCGTACAGATATACCCACAGCTTATAGCAATACGAATGCTGAGGAATCTTTTAATGAATTAATGGAATCAGAATATGACTATATTGTTGTTTTACGAGCAAACAATACTTTAGCAGGTATTGTAACTCAAACTAATATTGCCAAGTCATTAGCTAATGCTGTTTGGGGTGAATAATTAATGAGTAGATTTTTCTCTTTATATGGTGAGAAAATACTCATTAGTATTGCTCAGCATTTTTTATATGTCGTTTCGGCAGTAGCAATGGCTTTTGTTATAGCTATTGTGTTAGGCGTCTTATTATCACGTAAACCCTCTTGGGCAAATGTTTTATTGCCGATACTTTCTATTTTCCAAACAATCCCAGGTATTGTATTTATTGGTGTTTTATTTATCTACAATGGCATGGCTACATCAACTGTAGTAATTGCCTTAACAATATATGCTATTTTCCCAATTCTGAAAAATACCTATGTAGGACTTGTCGATGTTGATCCTGCCTTAATTGAGGCTGCTAAGGGATGTGGGATGACAAATTTTCAAACAATTCAAAAAGTTGAATTACCATTGGCTATGCCCGTAATCTTTAGTGGATTAAAAATGTCAACTGTCTATACAGTCTCTTGGGCTACTTTGGCGGCTATGATAGGAATGGGTAGCTTAGGTGAATTAATTTATTCTGGTATTTATTCTAATAATAATACTTTAATTCTTGCTGGCGCTATTCCGGCAGCGATAATGGCAATTTTTTTGAGTTGGATTGTAGACAAGATTAAAGACGCTGTTTTACCACGATCTTTGAAGGAGTAAGCACATGACTATAGATATGATTACAACACATTTGCTGTTGGTCTTTTTCTCTGTGTTATTAACGATTATTTTTGGTGTACCGCTTGGAGTTGTAGCCTATATTTTTCCAAAAGCTAGAAAAATTATTTTAAAAGTAGTGGAAGTCCTGCAGACGGTACCCGCACTTGCACTTTTGGGTGTAATTATGGTCTTTCTAGGACCAGATCGTGCGACGGTTATTATTGGTCTTTTTGCCTATTCACTCTTACCAGTAGTGCTAAATACTTACACTGGCTTAGTTGAAGTAGATCCAGCAGTTAAAGAAGCGGCGAAAGGTATTGGCATGACAAAAATAAATCGTCTTTTTCTAGTTGAATTACCACTTGCTTTACCTTTGATATTTTCCGGTGTCCGTCTAGCAATTGTTACCAGTGTGGGGGTTGCTGTTTTTGGCGCCTTTGTTGGTGGAGGTGGTCTGGGAAGTGTAATTTATGAAAGTATCAGGGTTTCTAATATGAAATTACTTCTCCAAAGTACGGCTGTCTTAATTGTAATGGCAGTAGGATTTGACTTTGTCATGTCAAAAATTGAAAAACAAATGAACAAAAAATTAACCGGAAATTCGGTTGATTAAAATATAGAACTAAAAACTCTAAATAAGATTTTTGAAGCAAAATCTGAAATGATTGGAAGGAAAAAATGAAAAAACTTAAACTATTTACTGTTCTACTAGCTATGCTAATCTTAGTCACACCTGTATTGACTGCCTGCGGTAGCGGTGATAATGATGACACACTCGTTATTTACGATGGGCAGTTTTCAGAAATGAGGATTATCCATCAAATGGTGAAATTACTTGTAGAGCAAGATACCGATTTAACAGTAGAAATTAGAGATGAAATGGCTCCACCGGCCAGCTATGATCAAGTAGTTGCTGGAGAGGCAGATCTAACGAATTCTTATGATGGTACACTTCTCACAACGTTTCTCCATTTAGATCCAGTTGATGTGCCAGAAGGAATGACTCTTTATGATTTTGTTAATGAACAGGCTTTAGAACAAGATAATACTCGTTTGCTAGGAAAATTGGGTACTAATAACACTTACGCTGTTGCTGCACCACAGCATATTATTGATCAATATCAATTAGAAACAATTTCTGATTTAGCAGAAGTTGCAGATGAACTTGTATTTGCCGCAGAACATGACTTCTTCACAGAAGAGGGAAGTGCAAAATATAATCCAATGGTCGAATTTTATGACTTAGATTTCAAAGAAGGTCGCCAAATCGATATTTCACTAAAATATTCAGCTATAAATAGTGGTGAAGTTGACGTTACTGTAGTTTATGCTACTGACGGTCTAAACAAAGAGGCTGAACTAGTTATTTTGGAAGATGATCGTAATTTCTTCCCAGAATATAATGGTGCCTTACTTGTAAATGATGATATTTTTGAAAAATTTGAAGAAAAAGCGCCAAATTTAGAAGAAGTCTTAGAACAATTAACTGGCCAAATTTCTGATGAAGAAATGGTCGATATGACATATGCTACAGATGTTGGTATTGATGGTGAAACAAGTACACCAGAAGCAGAAGCAAGAAAGTTTTTAGAAGCAAAAGGCTTATTAAAATAAGTTAACAGGAAATATAAATAGTTCGAAGAATATTAGCTGTTACATGAAAAAATAGCATGTAACAGCTTTTTTTACGTTTCTACTAAAATTAAAAAAATTCTGAAAATTCTGCTTGTATTTTGATACAATTAATAGGTCAGATTTATTACCAGAGAAATTACTCTGTTAGAGGAGTCAACCATGAAAAAACAAAATGTAATTATAATTGGTGCTGCAGGTAGAGATTTTCATAATTTTAATACTTATTTCAGAGATAATGATCTCTATAATGTTGTAGCATTTACAGCTGCTCAAATACCAGATATTAGTGGTAGAAAATACCCGCCCGAGTTAGCTGGAAGTCTTTACCCTGATGGTATAGATATTTATCCACAAGAAGAACTTGCTGAATTAATTGCTAGGTTTGATGTAGATCAATGTGTTTTTGCTTATAGCGATCTAAAGTATACTGATGTTATGTCGCTCTCAGCAATTGTAAATACTGCAGGCGCTGATTTTCGTTTGATGGGGCCTAAAAACACATCTATTAAAAGTACCAAGCCAGTTATTTCTGTTTGTGCGGTTCGTACCGGTACTGGCAAAAGCCAAACTTCTAGAAAAATTATTGAGATATTGATGGAAAAGGGTTTAAAAGTAGTTGCGGTTAGACATCCAATGCCATATGGAGATTTGGTAGCTCAAAAAGTTCAACGTTTTGCAACGGTGGAAGATTTGAAAAAACATAATTGTACAATAGAAGAAATGGAAGAATATGAGCCACATGTAAAGCGTGGTAATATCATTTATGCAGGTGTAGATTTTGAAGCGATTTTGCGTGCCGCTGAGAGTGATCCAGATGGTTGTGACATTGTTATTTGGGACGGTGGTAATAATGACTTTTCTTTTTATGAAGCAGATTTGGCGATCACAGTTGTAGACCCGCAACGTCCCGATGATGGTTTAAATTATTATCCAGGTGAAGTGAGCCTCAGGATGGCAGATGTTGTTATTATCAACAAAATGGATAGTGGAACGCCAGAAGATATTGCAAAAGTTAAAGAGAATATCCAAAAAGCAAATCCTGATGCTAAAATAATTTACGCAGATTCTAAGATAACTGTCGATAATCCAGATCTAATTACCGGGAAAAGAGTACTTGTGGTCGAAGATGGTCCAACTCTTACTCATGGTTCAATGCAGATTGGGGCGGGCACTGTTGCGGCAGAAAGACTTGGAGCTAAAGAGCTGGTTGATCCTCGTCCATACACAGTTGGCAAATTAACAGAAACATTTGAAATTTATCCAGAAATTGGTTCTTTGTTACCAGCAATGGGATATAGTGAACAGCAATTACGAGATCTCGAAGAGACTATTAGAAATACTGATTGTGATTCGGTTGTGATTGGCACACCTATGGATTTATCTCGAGTAATAAAAATAGATAAGCCCTTTACACGAGTTCATTATGAACTAGATGAGCATGAAGGACTAAATTTAGCAGCTGTTTTATCTGAATTTGTTGATGCAAATGATTTAGTTTAACTTAATAGTTCTCAAATTTTTAAAATAAATTACAAAGTAAATATTATAAGAAACCGCTATCTGACCACCTTGGGTAGCGGTTTTTTGTGGAACTAAAAAAGATCGATGATGAAAACAATAAAAATATTCTGTTTAATTTGCTTTATACAGACGTATTTGAATAATAGGTTTTTGTAAATCTGACCGCAGCCATTGCATCTGGTCCATATGCATCAGCATTAATCATTTTTGCATAATTTTTATTGAGTACAGCTCCGCCGACCATAATATTTATATCAGGAAATTTCTCACGTAAAATTTTAATAGTTTCTTCCATGGCAGGGATGGTAGTAGTCATAAGAGCACTAAGCCCCACAAGGCGGCAATCAGTAGATTTAATACACTCGACAATTTTTTCTGGTGCAACATCTTTTCCAAGATCGTGTACTTTATAGCCATAACTTTCAAGTAAAACTTTGACAATATTTTTGCCGATATCGTGAATATCACCTTTGACAGTTGCAAGAATAACGGCTTTGTTTTCTTCAACACTTCCTAGAGGTATTTTATTCTTAATTATTTCAAAGGATGCTGTAGCTGCATCAGCACTCATCAGAAGCTGGGGTAGATAAATCGTATTTTCCTCAAATTTTTGACCAACTTGATTTAGGGCTGGAACTACATGATTATTAATAATATTAAGTGGTTGTTCAATGCTTAAAAGTTCTTTAGTTGCAGAAATTGCACTATCTGTTAAACCTTTGATAATTGCATCAAACAAAGATATGGCTTCATCAGAAACTGTTGTTGCTGGAATGTCAATTTGGGAAGCGAAAGCAATATAATCTTTACAACCTGTATCAAGATTATGTAATGCCCGAAATGCATAATATACATCAAGCATTGGGATAGAAAAAGGATTCATAATGGCACAATTGAGCCCGTTTTCTAAGGCGGAATTATAAAAAGAGGTGTTAATTTTTTCCCTCGCTGGTAGCCCAAATGAGATATTTGAGACGCCAAGAATTGTCTTGTAGCCCTGTTGTCTTAAAATTTTGACAGCTTCTAAAGTAGTAAGCGCACTTTTCGTGTCAGATGAGATGGTTAGACAAAGTGGATCAACAATTATATCTTTTTTGTCTATATCGTATTTTTGAGCAAATTTAGTTATTTTATCTGCAATCTGAACTCGTTCTATTGCTGTTTCGGGAATACCTGCTTCGTCCATTGTTAAGGCAATCACAGTTCCACCATATTTTTTTACCAAGGGGAAAATAGCTTCCATGCTTTCTAGATTTCCATTAACTGAGTTAATTAAAGGTTTTCCATTATAAATCCGCATTGATTTTTCTAGCACTTTTGGATTCGACGAGTCAATTTGTAAAGGTAAGTCAATTACAATTTGAAGTTTTTTTATGACCTCTTGCATCATTTCTACTTCATCTATTTCAGGTAACCCGACATTTACATCTAAAATATGTACACCTTTTTCTGCCTGCTTGACACCTACTTGAAGAATATAATCAAGGTTGTTGGTCTTAAGTGCCTCTCGCATTTTAGGTTTACCAGTGGGATTGATTCGTTCACCAATTAATATAGGCTGATTGTCAATTTCAACTGCATGGGTATAGGAGGAAACAAGTGTATGATTTTTTGGCGATGGTTTCATAAATTTAATATCTTGAGTTTGTTCAATCATCTTCCTAATGTAAGCAGGTGTGGTACCACAACAGCCGCCTAGAATAGTCGCCCCCAGATTAGCAATTTGTTTCATATAGGCAGCAAATTCATCAGCTGAAATATCGTACTTAGTTTCACCGTTTTCAATTATTGGTAAACCTGCATTAGGACTGACGACAATAGGAAGTGAAGAGTATTCTGCAAATTCTTTGACAATGGGCAACATGAGGTCAGGTCCAAATGAACAATTAAGACCAATTGCATCAACTCCCAAACCTTCCAGGAGAGCAATCATAGCTTTAGGATTAGCACCAGTCATTAATTTGCCTTTTTGATCATATGCATTTGTCACAATAATAGGCAGTTTAGCATTTTCTTTAGCTGCTAATACAGCGGCTTTTGTCTCATAAGCATCATTCATCGTTTCAATTAAGATACAGTCGATACCATGTTTAACAGCTACTCTAATATTTGCTGCAAATAATTCAACTGCCTCTTCAAAGTCTAGATCACCATAAGGTTTAAGCATTCTACCGGAAGGCCCAATATCAAAAGCTATGAACGATTGGGAATCAGGTTTTGCTTCTTTAGCTACTTTAGCACATTGAATAGCAGAGATAATATAATCCTCATAATTATCATATTTTAATTTATTTACACCAAAGGTGTTTGTAGTAATAAAGTTACTGCCCGCTTCCAAGTAGGCTCTATGTAGATCAATGATTTTATGGGGCTGTGTGAGATTCCATTCTTCTGGCGCAACGCCAGCAGGTAGACCTAAACTTTGCAATAATGTGCCAAAACCACCATCAAAGTATAATTTTTGTTTTGTTAGTAATGTTTTTAATTCTTTCATTCTTCCATACCTACTATTGCTGTCACACTTTTTATAGGCGACATCAAAAAGCTCTGATTCAATTTGATATTTAAGAGTTTTTCTGCAGAAACTAATTCCAAAATTTTTGCTTGTACTTCCAGCGACAAATCTCCATAGCCAGGACTAAATCTTGGTCGTAAAGTTTTATCTTCTTTTATTTCTGAAACTATATATTCACAAGCCGCTTCTGTAAAAGCTGATGCTAAGCCATCAGTAATAAAATATTCTGCTAGGGAAGTTATTTTTAAGCGTTGGATTAATCTATCTACAGAATGTCCTAAGGTTACAGCAAAAACATATGCTTGGTTAACATTTAATAAATTCTTGTATAGTGATTTGCTTTGAATTTTTTCAAAACCTAAATCAATTTGATTTTCTAGTCCTAAGTCTACACGTGTTAACACAGCGCTATAACGACAGTTTATTTCTTGGCGAAGTTGTTTTTCGCATTTCACTATGAGCTCGTTTGAAAAGTTTTTTGGAGTTTTTAAACGTGCAGCTGTTTGCACTTGATTTAATACTAGATTTTCTGTCAAAATTTCATCGAATATTTTTTTTATAATCATTTTATAATTTCTGAAACATTATTTTGAATAGCGGCAGCTACATCTGGTTTATTCATTGAATAAACATGCACTGCATTAATTCCGTTAGCAAACAAATCAATAATTTGATCAGTAGCATAAGCAATACCTGCCTGCTTCATAGCAGCAGGATTATCTCCATATCGATCAACAATACGAACAAAGCGTTGGGGTAGCGCAGCTCCGGAAATAGAAATAATTCTTTTCATCTGTGAAGCACTGGTGACCGGCATTATCCCTGCAATAACAGGCACATTAATGTTTTCTCTATAAAGACGATATAAAAAATTATATAGAATATTATTATCGAAAAACATTTGAGTAGTTAAATATTCACAACCACTATCTATTTTGTATTTTAGCCCTTCTAGATCTGCTTTGCTGTTAGAACTTTCAGGATGTCCTTCTGGATAACAGGCGCCACCAATACAAAAACCACCAAATTCGGAAATATCTTGCATTAATTCACTGGCATGACGATAACTCGCTTTATTTATATCTAAGCCATCAGGAATATCACCACGTAATGCTAAAATGTTGGTAATATTATTTTCTCTAAGAACTTCAAGTTCAGTTTGAATAAACTTTTTGTCAGAAGATACGCAAGTCAAATGTGCGATCGGGGTCACGCCTTGATCTTTTAGAGCTTTACATATGGTTGCTGTATATTTTGAAGTACCTCCGCCAGCACCGTAAGTGACACTCATGAACGGAGGATCTAATATAGCAATTTCTTTTGTTGCGGATAAAACCGTATCAAATTTATCGCTAGTTTTTGGAGGAAAAACCTCAAAAGAGAGACTAGGTTTTTCTCCACTAATAATTTCTGTTATTCGCATACTGTCGCCATCCCTGCATATTTTATTTTTGTTCCAAGAAAAATATATGGTGCTAATCTCGCCACTCTATTTACGCTTGGGCTTGTTCCTCTTATCTGTTGCATTAAAAACAAAAGAAGAGACGAATGCCATCAGTAAACCTAAGAACAGTGCTGGCCAAAAACCAGAAACGTGGATTCCATCAACCCATTTGCCTGCTAGATTAATAATAATTGCATTAACGATCCAATTAAAAATTCCAAAAGTTAATAAATTAATCAAGCAACCAAAAAATTTCATAATATTACCTAATGTGGCGTTTAGGAGTCCAAACACTAAAGCAAAAATAATAGCTACACCCACACTCGATACTTCAATGCCTGGAATAATTGCACCGCCTATTAAAGCAGCAAAAGCATTGACAATGATCCTCAATAGCAAAATGATCCCTCTTTTCTAAATTTGTTCTATATATCAATTATATAATCAATTATGGAGGTTTTAGTTTATCAATAAAAATCTTTTTAGAAAATCCCTATTATTATAACCTTTTTATGCTAAATTTTAGCAAAAAATTAGAAAAAATAATATAGATGTCTAAATTGATAAAATTGTGTATAATACATGAACTAAGACTTTTAATAGATTAAGCAGACTAATTACTAGTCGAACCTAACAAGATGTCTTATGTTTTTTGATAAGATTTGTTGATGGAACTATTTACTGCTTGACATTAAAAAATCTAATCAGTATAATCTTTGTTGTTGTACAAAATTGTATGGGCCATTAGCTCAGTTGGTTAGAGCCACCGGCTCATAACCGGTTTGTCCGGGGTTCGAGTCCCTGATGGCCCACCATTTTGTATAACAAACAATTAAATAAGGGAGAATACCCAAGTGGCCAAAGGGGGCAGACTGTAAATCTGTTGTCATTCGACTTCGTTGGTTCAAATCCAGCTTCTCCCACCAGAAAGCTCTGTAACGTTGATATACAGGGCTTTTTTTATTTTTATATCCGATAAACATAAACATCAATCATAATTATCTAAGAAAGTCTATTTGATTGTCTTTAAATTGAGATCATGCTAGTATTGTCACTATGAAATAAGAGAAAAAGTGACAAGTTAAATTGCTATGAAACATAATCATCTAGATAAAAATAAAAGCACAGAACATCTTATTTTACATTTTCTTGAACAAAACCAAGATAAATGGCTGTCCGGTCAAGCTTTAGCGGAGCGGCTAAATGTCACTCGCAATACAATCTGGCGTCACATTAACAAGTTAAAAGCTAAAGGCTTTTTGATTGAAACAAGCACAGGTTTAGGTTACAGACTTAAGCCTTCGAGCGATCGATTGGATAAAGATCGGATCTATTTTTATTTAAATCACCCCCAGAAATATGACATAAAAATATACGATAGTGTTAGTTCCACTAATACTTTATTAAAAGAAAAAGCTAAAAACAATGCTGCTGCAGGCACTGTACTTGTAGCTAATAGTCAAATGTCTGGTAAAGGTCGCTTAGGTCGTAATTTTTTTTCACCACCTGATACAGGGGTATATTTTAGTTTATTACTTCGTCCTACTCTTCATTTTGATTTAGTGCAGTCAAGTCCTGCATTAGCAGCTGTTGCTCTTGCTCAAAGTTTAGATTTTCTTTTAGATATCAAAACTGAAATCAAATGGGTCAATGATATATATTTAGATGGCAAAAAAATAGCAGGCATCCTAAGTGAGGGTGAACTTGATTTTGAAAACAAGCAAATCAAATATTTAGTAATAGGACTTGGTGTAAATGTCTATGAACCAAATACTGATTTTCCTGAGGAATTTCGTGAACGAGCTACATATTTAATTAACAACAGCAATAACAGTAGGGAAAGAGACAATTTAAGAAACAAGATTGTAGCAACATTTTTGAATAAATGGGAATTTTATTCGGATCCAAAACATCATAAGCAGGCTTTAGAGATATTTCGCACAAAAAATTTTTTGTTAGATAAACAAGTTGAAGTTAAAGTACAAGCCAATTCTATAAAGGGGATTGTTCGTGATATAAGCAATGAATTTGAATTAATTATAGAAAATAATAATCAAGAAATTTTATATATAAATCATGGTGAAGCAACATTACATAAAAGTAACTCTTAATTAGGAAACAAAAAAAGGTGATTATCATGGAAAATGCAAAAAACATAACAAATTTGAAAAGATTAACAATCAATGCTCTAATGCTAGCTGTACTTATCGTTTGTTCACAAATTACGATTCCAATGCCAATTGGTGTTCCATTTACTTTACAAACTTTAGCAATTGCAATCTTAGCTTATCTTCTAAGCTTAAAAGACTCCTTACTTGTTATTGGAACATATTTAATCGGAGGATTTTTAGGTTTACCTATTTTCTCTAATTTTAGTGGTGGGCCTGCTAAACTAGTGGCACCTAGTGCTGGTTATTTGTTTGGCTTTATTCCCATGATTATTTTTCTTTACTGGTCAAAAAAGAATTTAAATAAAAACAAAATCTTATCAGTTGTATTTGCAATTGCAGGCTTATTAAGTTGTCATTTAATTGGAGTTATTTGGTTGGGTAGAGTCGCAAATCTAGGTTTTTTTGAAGCAGCGATGGTTAGTTCAGTTCCTTTTCTGCTTAAAGATATTATTTCTGTTTTCTTGGGAGCAATGCTAGCCAGACAACTTGCCAAGAAAATCTAAATTGAATATTAAAAATTGACCATAATTTGTTAATGTAATTTATGAGATTTCGTGATATTCTTGTAATGGTTTGAACTGTAAAGTTACAGTTCAAATTGGAGGAAAAGGATGAGAAAAATACTTATTAGCTTAATAATTTTGCTACTTAGTTTGAACATTTTGGCATGCAATTCAGACAATAATCATAATCAAGATGACCTAGATAGTGTTGAGACGAGTAAGGAAGAAGTTAATAACAATAATGATGCAAGTGATATTACCAGCATAGAGAGTGCAGACGACAATAATAATGATAGTGATGGGTTAAGCGATATGATAGTAATGAATTTATATGATAATAGCTTTCTTGTTTTGCAAGATGACCAGGAAATTATTGGAGTGGGTGAACTAATTAGCATAAGGAAATCTGATCAGGAAATTACAATAGGAAAAATATATTCGGTTGAACTAGAAGATCAAATTGCAACGTCCTATCCTCCCCAAGCTGTAGCAACAAAGATGGAACTGCTCGAAGATGCTTTACCGGGTGCAATTAATTTTGAAATGGCAGACAAAATAATGCAACATCTACCAGAAAAATCCCATTTGATTGATGTTCGCTCAAAATCTGAATATGACGGTGGTCACGTGCCTGGAGCAATTCTCCTACCACTGGAAAATATTGATACAGAAATTGAAATAAGCGAAATAAATCAAGATGATATTATCATTGTGTATTGCTTTTCAGGTGCACGTTCACATTCTGCTGCTAACCTACTCCGTGAATTAGGGTACAAGGTTGTACTAGATGCTGGCGGGATCTTGAATTATACTGGGGAACTAGAATATTAATTTATTTGCAAATTTTGACTAAATATTTCACAATCATTCACTTTTTGACTATTTTCTTTTCAAAAGTCATTGATACTATAAAATCACGTTAAAGATACGTAGTCGCAAAAAAAGAGGCGACTTTAAATAAATACCTCTTCATACGTCTCCTCATGATCAAGGTTCTTTATGAACCTTGATCTCTTTTTTTTTGAAAAACTTTCTAATAACAATCTCCTTGCATTAAAATAGTAAATTTTTTACTTTCTTGTATAATAGAAAATTAAAGGGTTTGAATTTTTGGAATTTAATTTAAACCTAATGTTTCTAAATGCGTTATTAAAATTTGTTAAAAAAGTGAAATGGAATATTTTGATGTTATATCCAATACATTTAATTAATGCTCGAGGGGATATTCTGCCACGCAAAAACATTTATCTTTTAAATCTAGCCCAAGCAGATAATCATGATGCAAATCGAATTAGAAGTCGTCGAGATTCTCATCCTTATATCAAAAAACATAATGCATTTAAAATAGCGGAAAAAAATTTTCTGCAACGATTGAGTGAGCAAAAGGAAAAATACAACCTTTCACTTCAAACTTCAAACAAAATAAATAAATATAGATTAGATCTTTTTGCAGCGGAAAAGAAATATTTGTTTTATCGAGAGTATGTTGATCTAGATTACGATGCTGAATTAGAATTTGAAATAGCAAACCTTCAACTTAAAAAAATTCCAAAGATTATTAGTGAAAATGAGTCTACAATCAATCACCGTCACGCAAAAGAGTTAGAACTTGAAATCCACGCTTTGAAAAGAGTAATACCAATTGAAATTGAAAAAATAATACCAATTAATTCTATCTTAGGTTTTCTTGTGCCTGGCTTGGGGCAATTGCTCAACAAACAATATAAACGTGCTATTATATTTTTTGTGGGTACACTTTTTATCTATTTTGTAATATTACCTTGTATTGTAGGATGCTTTAGGGTTACTAATGAGTTGATTAAAACCCTTTTGATATTGACTGGCATAGTAATAGTATTTTTTTCCTTTCGGGATTCCTATAAATCAGAAAAGAATGAAATGAATGGTGCTAGAATTATTGATGAGTTCTAAAATGAAATAATGATATTTAAATAAAGTCGCAAAAAATATTACGGGGGAGTTAAGTAAAGAGTTATGAAAAAGTTAGACAAAAAACAATATTTCAAAAATGAAGAGTCTGAACGTGGTTCTGGTGTATTAATGCATATTAGTTCATTACCAGGTCCTTATGGCATTGGTAGCATGGGTGATAAAGCCCGTGAATTTACTGACTTTTTAGAAAGAGCAGGCCAAAGCTATTGGCAAGTATTACCAATAGGTACAACTTCATTTGGTGATAGTCCTTATACTTCCTTTAGTTCATATGCGGGCAATCCTTATTTTATTGATTTGGATTATCTCGTCCAAGAAGATTTATTAACTTATGAAGATATTCATCAACATATAGGTCATATTGATGATCATGGCAAAGTTGATTATGGCAAACTTTATCAAGAAAGATATCCCTTATTAAAAGTTGCGTTTAAGAATTTCGATTCAGAAGATAGAGGTTATTTTGCTTTTACAGAAAAACATAATTATTGGTTGCGAGACTATGCTTTGTTTATGACTCTTAAAGAAAAACACAATGGAGATAAATGGAATAATTGGCCCAATAAGTATAAGTTTCGTGATCACGATGCTTTGGATGAATTTGAGATTGAGCATTTAGATGAAATAAATTTTTATAAGTTTATTCAATACAAATTTTTCAGCCAGTGGCGAAAATTGAAAAAATACGTAAATAAGAAACATATTTCAATTATAGGTGATTTGCCAATCTATCTAGCAGAAGACAGTGCAGATGTATGGGCAAATCCAGATTTGTTCCAATTAAATCAAGATTTGCAGCCAACTTATGTCAGTGGTGTTCCACCCGATGGATTTTCAGATGATGGTCAGCTTTGGGGTAACCCAATATATGATTGGGAGGAGCATGAGGCAACAGATTATGAATTTTGGATCAATCGTGTCAAGTTTAACTTGGATATTTTTGATGTGATAAGACTTGATCATTTCCGTGGTTTTGAATCATTTTGGCTTGTGCCTTCAAATGAGGAAACTGCAAAATATGGACGCTGGGAACAAGGACCGGGTCTCAAATTATTTGATGCTCTTTTCGAAGAATTAGGCCCCATGCGGATGATAGTTGAAGACTTAGGCTATATGACAGATGAAGTTTATAAGCTTAGAGAAACACTTGGCTTTCCTAGCATGAAAGTTTTACAATTTGC
>JAAYRJ010000070.1 GCA_012518845.1 Clostridiaceae bacterium | reverse complement strand
GGTCTGGAAATACCTGCATAGCCCATAGCAAGACCAGTTTTGTAAAGACCCAAGAAGACTTCCTCAACAGCTTGAAGATCCCCTGTAAGGAGATCATCAGCCAAATCCAAAATTCTTTTGAGTGAGTGCCTAACAAGATCGGCGACATTTTCGCAATAGTATTCACCAGTAACAAGGTGACTGATTCGCCATTCACAGATGGAAGTATATTTTGCCAGCATATCACCTAGACCAGCTCTTAATAAGTCAGGAGGACTAGCTGCCAAGATCCGGGTATCGGCAATAACAACATCTGCACATTCATAATATAGTGATACCTTTAAGTTATTTTGAATCATAGAAGCATTGTTGGAAGCATAGCCGTCCATGGAAGCTGCAGTAGCTAGGGTGACTAGTGGTCTTTCACTAATTGAAGCCAAGACCTTGGCTAGATCATTGATTACTCCAGACCCTACTGCTAAAATTCCATCACAGGATTTATCAAAGGCCATTATAAGGCTACCTACTGCTTGTTCATCTGGTTCTAAATGGAATTCTGGAAATTCAAAAACCTGATAGGGAATTGAATGTTTTTTTAATTCTTTCAATAATAGGGGAAAACTTGCCTGTTTAGTATTTTGATCACATATAATAAAAGCTCTTGTGATAGTCAATTCTTGAAAAACTCTGCCGATGGACTCAAGGGCGTTAGATCCAAGCTCAAGGCCATGGATAGGCATTTTATGAATTTTACCACAAGGACAATCTGTAATTTCTGTTGAAATTAATTCTTGAATTGTCAAATCTTTTAAGGCTTTCATCAAAAATTCCTCTCCCATTCACAATTTAGTTTGCGAGCCAGATTACACTATTTTACCATAAAAATCCAAGCTAAATACCTAGTGTTTTGTATCTGACTTTACATTCCTAAGACTAGCTAGTACGATATTAATAGATTCGGGGGAGTCACAAGTGTGACTGAGAGGATCAATCAGATCGACCCCAGAACCTGATCCAGATGATGCTGGCGGAGGGAGTAGTCTAAATTTAATGTTACCTCCGCTAAAATAAAGGAGGTTTTTTTATGACAAAAATTAGTGTTAGTTTTCAACTCTTACCCCAAACTGAAAGTGATTTACAATATGAGATTGTTGATGATGTTTTGGACTTTTTCAAAGAGACACCCGAGATTACTTATGTTGTAGGTCCTATGGATACAGTGCTTGAAGGTGAAGCAGACATAATTATTCCGTTGATAGAAAAGTCAATCAAGCATGCTCATGAGCGAGGTGTCGAGACTGTTATGTCTTATCTAAAAATAGTATCTTCTGATGCCGACAAGGCTTGCGGATTTCTTGATGGTGTTAGCACAGCAATGGATAATCACAATAAATCTCTGGCAAACCCACCTAATTTTAATGATAATGTTGAGCGCTATAATTATTTAGCTACACCTTATGATAGCTGGTACGATCAGAATAAAGAAATTTTTGAAGCAGAAGTTCAGGCAATACGCAAAGTTCTGCCAGAGAACTGTAAACCTGCTTTAGAAATAGGCGGAGGTAGTGGGCGTTTTGCTGAGGCTTTAGATCTTGATAAGATAGTCGAACCAGCAGAAAAATTAGCTGCTAAAGCGATTAAGCGTAAGGTCGATGTTGTAGATGCTTATGCTGAAGATTTACCTTTTGAAGAAGCGATGTTTTCTACAGTGCTTTTCTTGACTTCGCTTGAATTTGTTAATGACACAGAACAAGCAATAGCAGAAGCATTCAGAGTTTTGAAACCTAATGGTAGTTTAATTATTGCATATCTAAACGCTTCAGAAGAAGTTGCACAGCAAATGAAGACGGATTCAGATGAATCAGTCTATTATGAAGATGCGAATTTTCTAACAAAAGAAAAGATTGGTAAATTGCTGGAAAATCATTCTGCTAAAATAGTTGATATTGCTTCCGTCCAAGTTTCGGATAAGGGTATTCAGCTAAGTTCAGATGACAATGGAATATATACTGTAGTTCGAGCTCAGATTTAGGCGAACTATGCATTTACCTTCACCTGACAGCCATGTCTAGCTGATAATCCTAGCAAAAGAGTAAAATTCTCAGCCCCTGACGTGGTGCAAAACAAAGAAAAAACTAAACTATAAGTAATAAAGCGGTCAACTGATTGCAAAGACCCGGGAGAAAAGAAAGAAGAAATAGGAAATTATTTACAGAAACTAAGAAAAGAAAATAATTTAACTCAAGAACAAGTCGCAGAAAAACTTTATGTTTCTAGTAGATCCATATCAAGATGGGAAAATGCGAGAACGATGCCAGATTTAGACTATCTCATGGACCTAGCTAAACTTTATGGCGTTACAATCGACCAAATACTTTAGGGTCTAGTTTAAAATTTCGGACATAATGCTAAGATACAAAGTATGATAAAACCAGAATCTAGAAAAAGAGGAAAGCATTATGGCAAGAAAAAAGCGAAGAAAATATTCAGAAGAATATAAACAAAG
>JAAYRJ010000069.1 GCA_012518845.1 Clostridiaceae bacterium | reverse complement strand
CTTTCAATTTTCACAGTTATTATATCACCATTTTGTAAATTTTCCTCTGGTGAATAGGTGAAAATAATATCATCTGGTAATTCATAATTTTCATTTTTACGAAAGCCTGCAATTCCTTGACCATTATATCCATCGAAAGATACTTCTATTTGCTCAAAAACATCTATGATTGTAGCTTTATAAAGTCCTTGTGCGGTTGTTTTAATATCTTCATAAACTAAATTTGCTTGCCATATTTGATTTATTTTCGTTTGATCTGCTGTTAAAAAAAGATTAATCTCATCGCCATTACTAATATTTTCTGATTTATCAAATTCAAATTCTATTACATCATCAAAAAACTTTTGACCAATTTGTGGATCAAGTTCACTCTTAGAAAATAAATTTGAGATTTTTTGTAGAGGTCTGGGTGAAGAGTTGTAACTGTAAGTTAAGTTTCCAGATAAAATATCACCATAATCATCTGTCAATTTTTGAGCATCAAAAACTAATTCTGCATTACCTTGTGTATCATAGCCAGTAATTTCTAAAGTAAGATAATCATTTAGATTTATATTTTCGGGACTTGAAGGTAAAAACAAAAATAATGCAGCAGCAACAATTATGACTAAAATAGCACTTAGTGAAATAATTAAAGGTGCTTTTGATTTCTTCTTTTTAGTTTGTGGTTGCTCCATCTCATAATAAGGTGTTTCCAGCTGAGGTTCAGTGTAATATAGATTGGCTTGTGAATTTAGAGTGTCATTATATTCTTGTGCTTGATACTCTCGTTCAGGAGTTTTCTCAAAAAACTGAATATCATTTGTTTCTGGAGCTGAAGTAATAGGCTCATCAGCTGGCGTATTAGAATAATGTTCTTGATCACTAATTGCTTCACCAGAAGGATATTCTGGATTTTCTGCTCCACAACTACCGCAAAATCTATCTGAGCTTGAAATTGAATTTCCACAGTTTTTACAAAGCATAAATAACCTCCTAAAAACCAAAAAACTGATCTATACCATTTGCAATGCCATCCACAATTTTTATTTGATAATTTGGATCGGCTAACTTTAGATCTTCTTCTGGATTGGTCATATAACCCATCTCTACTATTGTTACAGGCACATTCGACCAATTTATTCCACTCATTGTGTCTGTCTCCCACACATATTCCTTGACAGCACCTGTACTACTAACCATTGCATCTAAAATATATGTGGATAACAATTTGCATTGCGCAGCTATATGGGAATTATATGGATTATTAGCTGTCTGACAAATCGTCATCATACCAGACGCATGTGGATTATTTGATCCATTAGCATGGATTCTTACATAGGCATCTGCATCTAAATTATTAGCAATCTCTGTTCTATCTATATTAGTAAGATCAACCTCATTACTACGTCTCGTTAGCTCAACATTGTAGCCACGTTTGATGAGTTCTTCTTCAAGTAGTAAAGAAACATCTAAATTTAGTTGATATTCAGGAATACCTGTAGTAACACCAGAAGTTCCATATGTCATATTTGCTTTTGTTTCGTACGAACCTGGTCCAAGCGGCTCTCTACCAGAATTGTAAATAGATTGATGACCTGGATCTATTACAATTAGTGTGCAATTATTTTCTATGTTTAGAGTCGCTTGTTCTGTTTCGTTAATAATCGCTTCTTGCTCAGCATAATTTGAAATTTGTTTTGGAATTGAATTAGTTGTAGAAAGCTCCGCGGTAGAAGTTGAAGTTTTAGAATTGCTCAGCTGACCTTCCTCAGTTTCTGCCATGTTTTTAGCTGCATTTGAAATTTCTGCTAAGGTTTTGCCTGTATTTGTCACTTTTTTTGTTTTCGTACTTTGGATTTTGTCTTGTTCTAACCTGCTTGTTTTTTCTGAGACTCGAAAATCAGAACTTGTTTGTTGACAAGCGTTTAAAAAAAGAAAGATGCAAAGTAAAAAT
>JAAYRJ010000009.1 GCA_012518845.1 Clostridiaceae bacterium | reverse complement strand
TCCATAAAATAACCAGAAAAATCATGCTTAATCTCCATGCTTGGTACAGGAATTGTATGTGTACCTTCTGACATGCGCGTAGTTCTAGCAGTATTTCTTTCTTCTTCTGTAGTTACGTCTTCTATCCGAATAACTATTGAAGGCTGATTAAGCCATAAATTATCGCATATTCTAGTTAACATTCGATCTGAAGTACCTAAAATCATTAAAATTGGTGGATTTTCATTAATTAGAGCACGCCTCATGTTAGCTGACCTAACCGGATCAGTAAACAGAGCTTGGCGAACAGATTCCATCTGGGTAGGTGCAGTTTTCGCAGATGTACCCGCGACAATTCTACCACCATGAATCAGCAAGCCATCATCTATCAAATAATGAATTTTATGTCGCTTTGCAACTGTTAGCGCTCTCGTACTTTTGCCAGTTCCTGACTTACCAATAAAAGCTACAACTGCAATTTGCGAAAGAAATTCACGAATATCTTCTTCAGTTTCTAACTCATCAGATTTGATTGCATCTTGAACAGTAGATTTTACAGCTTCTGCAAAATCCCCAAACGGATTAAAAAGTAATTTACCAGGTCTTAACGGTACGTCTTTTTCGGGCTCAGGAATTTCAGGCCTTGTAGCTTCCTTTTTCTCTTTAGCCTTTCTTTTGCGTTTAGCTTTTCTTCTTTTACCAAATAAAAAATCAAACATACTTGATTACTTGTTTTATATTTTTACTCTTTCTCAGAAATCCTATCTAACTAATTTATCAGGATGAAATTTCTGGCATATTCCAATTATGAAATACATCTTGAACATCATCATTTTCTTCTAATTTTTCCAGTAATTTTTCTAATTTTTCAATATCTTCAGCTGCTTCTACTTCATTGGCAATTATTGCCTCTGGACCTAGTGTAACATCTACAAATTCATATTTTAATTCTGTCAAATTATTTAAGACCTCATGATAATCTTCAACAGTCGTCTCTATTTCATAGTATTCATCAGATTCAATAAAATCGGAGCAACCTGCCTCCATTGCATCTAACATAACTTGATCTGCATCTTGATATTTACTTCTATCTAAAATCAGGGTACCTTTTCGTTCAAACAAAAAATTTACACTGCCGTCCTTACCTAAATTGCCACCATACTTGTCAAACACATGCCTGATTTCACCAGCTGTGCGATTACGATTATCTGTTAGGGTTTCAACAATTATTGCAATTCCAGCTGGACCATAGCCTTCGTAAGTAATTTCGTTAAAATCTGCAGTATTAGGATTAGTTGCATTTTCAATAGCTCTATTTATAGTATCATTAGGCATATTAAAAGATTTTGCTCTTGTAATCGCAGCCTGTAGAGAATAATTTTTTTCGGGATCTGGTCCACCCTCTTTAATAGCAACTTGTATTTCTCGGCCAAGTTTTGTAAAAACTTTTCCTTTTTTTGCATCAACTGCTGCTTTTCTTCTTTTTATATTATTCCACTTTGAATGTCCTGCCATATAACCTCCAAAATTTGTCAATGTAATTTATTGTATAGAAATTGGAAATTCTTTCATTTTACCTTTTTTAATAACAATATTATCACTTGTTATGTCTTTTAATAGAGCAACAAATATCTCTTCTTGATCTGGTTTAATTGCAACCTGCCAGCTAACTTGATCCGTATAAACAGGTTCCGTTTGATGATAACCTAGAGTGGATAATTGATATCTAACTTTTTCGGCATTGGAATAATCGCATGTAAGTTGAAAAGTACGATGATTGATCCATAAAATAGGTTTGGCTTTTTCTACTGCTAAAGATGCTGTCTTACCATATGCTCGTACTAGACCACCACTTCCAAGTTTGATTCCACCAAAATATCTAACAACAACGATCCCGGCTTGGACTAAACCTTGTTTGTCTAAAACATCAAAAACCGGTAGACCTGCAGTTCCTTGCGGCTCACCTGCATCTGAAAATCGTTGCACCCTTTGTGGCTTGATAATAATCCAAGCAAAAACGTGATGGTTGGCATCTGGAAATCTTTCCTGTTGTTCCTGGACAAAAGCTTCTGCTTCTTGAGAGTTTTGTAATGGGGTTGCAATTCCAATAAAACGTGATTTTCTTTCTATATATTCTATTTCTGCATAAGTCGTCAATGATTTATACTCTGTAATCATTCAACAACCTCATTCAATTCTTTATATTTTTGAATAGCTAAGCTCAATAGTGACTTATCTTGACTGTATGTTACTCGCTCTACCGCTTCTTCAATTGGAAAAAATCT
This sequence comes from Clostridiaceae bacterium, assembly GCA_012518845.1. Taxonomy (GTDB): domain Bacteria; phylum Bacillota; class Clostridia; order Saccharofermentanales; family DTU023; genus UBA5436. The sequence goes on along the minus strand of JAAYRJ010000009.1, from coordinate 6,254 downwards.
TGCTTTAAAAACACCTTCTTCCAGATTGGGTTCTGCCTCAGCAGAATCTGCTACCATCAAATACCAGATAATTCGATTTGCAACTGGTTTTTTGCGTGACAATGAATAAAATTCGTAGCTTGTACGACCTGCTAATGCAATAATTCTAGAGTTTACACCAGCTTCCTCTTTAACACGCCAGACCGCAACTTCATCATCTGAATCATCATAGCGGATAACACCTTTAGGAAAGCTCCATTCTTCCTTGTCATTTTGTATAAGTAATACCTGATTTTCATAAAAGACGATGCCGCCTGCACAATTTCTGATTAACATAATATCCAAACTTTCTGCATTTTCCACGTTTAATATTACAATTATAATACATCATTGTAACAGAATCGACTAATAGTTTATGCTATTATAAAATTTTAAAAATACAATGACTCTATTATAAAAAGGAATATTTATGCATCGCTCAAAAAACAATTCAATAAAAAAATTACCCGTGCTCTTAATTATTGCGTTTGTGATTTTAATAATTGTAGGATTTATATACTTATTGCTAAACAAGTCCAAAGAGGAGAACACTTCTCTTATAGAAAATAATATAAATGAGACTGAAATTTCAGAAAGCATAGAAGATATTCAAACTGCAGAAAATAATGACACGAATAATATACCAAGTACCTCTGTTGAATCTGATCAGGAGGAATCTGAATATGCTTTTGTTGAAAAATTAGCTTTTGTACCTGATGAATTTGAAAAAGTACAGAATTTTTTTGGTCCATTACCAGAAATGAAACAAAATCATACTTTTGAACATCAAAAAGTTAAAGCTATTTATGTAAATAATATGGATTATTTGGATCATTATTTTGAGTTAGTTGAAGGTACTGAGGTTAATGCTTTTGTAATTGATGTCAAAGAAAGCTGGGGATTACTTTATGAAAGTGAACTCCCATTGGCTAAAGAATTAAATGCAATCAAAGATGACCGGGATTTGGTAGATATTTTCAAACGATGTCATGATAATGACATCTTAGTAATTGCTAGAATTGTTTGTTTCAAAGACTCAACCATGGCTAGTACTAGACCTGATTTAACAATCTCTACAAAAGATAACACACCAATAGAATTTCCATTAGAAGGGTATGAAACTTTTGCAAACCCCTACGATCAAGATGTCTGGCAATATTTAATCGATGTAGCAACGGAAGTTATAAGCTTTGGTGCAGATGAGATTCAATTTGACTATATCCGTTTCCCATCTGGTCAACCTGCAGATGGAGCTACCCCTTATTTTGGTGAACCAGATGAGGTTCCATTAAAATATTCTGCTATTAATCGTTTTTTACAAACTGCAGTTATCGAAATTCAAGAAAATCAAAATGTGCCTGTCGGTGCAGACTTATTTTCTATTGTTATGACTAGCGATGTAGACGGAAAAGAAATTGGTCAATTTTGGAACTTTATTGGTTTAACAGGGATTGATAATATTTGTCCCATGATCTACCCGTCTCATTATACTAATGCTTCTGTTGGTGGAGTTCTTGGCAATGGAGTTGGAACTGTACTTGGTAATAATCTGTATGAAGCGCCAGATCTTGAGCCATACAATGTTGTTAGAGATGCGTTTGTAGATGGTATGCCAGCTATTGAACAAGAAGGCTATGCCACGATCAGACCTTATTTACAAGCCTTTACAGCTGAATATTTACCTTCCGGATATTATATGGAGTACACAGCAAAAGAAATTCATGAACAAATTCGAGCTTCAGAAGATGCAGGCTTTGATGAATGGGTATTATGGAATGTGCAAAAAGAATATCCGCCAGGAACTTTTTTACCAGCAGAGAATGCAGATTAAGAGAAACGGCTTTCTTTTGTTATCCACAAATCAGTTGAATCTTAATAACTTGAAATGCTAGAGATGTTATCCATCCGTGTCATAGCGATCTTCTAATTTGCTGAATAGATAGGAGATAATAATACCAACTACAAACATTAATAAGCTAAGAAGTAAAGCCATACCAAATGACAATTTCATAGCAATAAGATTTTTTGTACTAAAAGCCGGAAAAATAACAGTTGGGAATATGGCTAAAGTAGAGCCTATCACTAGACCAAAAATAAAATGATACATTCTACTATAAAATTTCTCGAACAAATAATTTGCTAACTTTGCAAAAAGGAAGATACAAAGTATTGCTCCTATAATAAAAGGTACTAACATAGCGAAATCAAAGTTTTTGATACCCGATGCCATTTTGTCGTAGAGTCCAAAGTAAATTAGGAAATTAGATGGGCTAAGTCCAGGGATAATAAATCCCAAGGCAATAATAAAACCACTCAAAAACCAAACTGGAATACTTGGCGTAACCGCTGTAAATGACTGTTCGCCAAGTAACATTAATACAAATAAAAAGACAGCCGAAACAATTGCAATAAGCCAATCGACATTATCTCTGCCTTGCTCCCCTGCTTTACGAAAAATTGAAGGCAATGTACCAGCAACAAAACCAATAAAAAGAGCAGTAAACAATGCTGCATAAGTACCAAATGCAGCTTCAATTACACCTGCGAAAAACAAAATACCTAAGACACCACCAATACCAATTGGCAAAAAGAAAATAAAATTCTCTTTAAATCGATACGTAATATTTCCCAAAAATGCCATCATTTTGTCATAGACACCTAAGATGACAGAAAGAACACCACCAGATAGACCCGGTACAATACCACCAAAGCCAATTAGAAAACCCTTAAGGACGCGAATTAACCAATCCATTAGAGGTGAATGTTTTTTTGTTTTATTTTTTTGATCTTGCATATTTTCTTTCTTACTTCTTCATTTATTATTTTTTGTTCTAATTTATTGTTATAGAACAAGCTACTTCCATTGGAACTTTACCATTATAGCAGAAAAAATAATTATTGCTTGACTACCTTTATTTTCGGTTGTAAGATAATTTTAAATAAAAAAGCGTTGAAGGAACGAGTAGTTGAAGCTTTCATTCTTGAGAGAAAAAGATCTTGGTTGCGAGTCTTTTGTTTGGAAATCAACGAAAACCACTCCAGAGCTGACTATGAAAACAAACTTCCATGTTTGGCTAAGTAGATCCGTGATTCTGCGTCAAGGAAAAATTAAGCGAAATACAAGGTGGAACCGTGTCATTGTACACCCTTGAATCAGGGGTGTTTTTTTATTTTATTCACTTAAAATATAACAAAACCAATAACAGAAGTATTAGGAGCTATAAAAAAATGAAAATTAATTTACCAGATGGATCGCAACTTGATTTAAAAGAAAAATCAACCGCCTATGATGCAGCCCTTGCAATTAGTGAAGGATTAGCAAGAAACGTCTATATTGCAAAGATAAACAATGAAATCAAAGATCTGCGCACAGAGTTAGAAGAAGGCGATACTTTAGAATTATTAAAATTTGATCACATTGAAGCTAAAAAAGCTTTTTGGCACACCAGCTCACATATCATGGCACAGGCAATAAAGAGAATTTTCCCTGATGCAAAATTAGCAATTGGACCAGCAATTGATGATGGATTTTATTATGATATAGAAGTTGAAAAAACTTTGACAACGACAGATTTAACAAAAATAGAAAAAGAAATGACAAAAATTGTCAAAGAAAATCTTACCTTAGATTACAGCACTATGAGCTATGAAGACGCTATAAATTGGGCAAAAGATAATGACGAAGATTATAAGGTAGAGTTAATCCAGGATCTACCAGAAGGCTCTGTAATATCTTTTTATACTCAAGGAGAATTTACTGATCTTTGTGCTGGTCCCCATATCATGCGAACAGGGGCAGTTAAAGCTTTTAAATTATTACAAATTTCCGGAGCTTATTGGCGCGGCGATGAAAATAATAAAATGCTCCAAAGAATATATGGTGTTAGTTTTCCTAATAAAAAAATGCTCAAAGAACATTTAGAAATGTTAGAAGAAGCTAAAAAACGAGATCATAATAAACTTGGGCGTGAACTTGGTTATTTCACAACTGTTGATTCTGTCGGACAAGGTTTGCCTTTATTGATGCCAAAAGGTGCTAAAACATTTCAAATATTAACTCGTTTTGTTGAAGATGAAGAACAAAAACGCGGCTATCAAATTACTAAAACTCCTTTGATGGCTAAATCTGATCTCTATAAAATTTCAGGTCACTGGGATCATTATCGTGACGGGATGTTCATTTTGGGTGATCCAGAAGAAAAGGATGGAAAAACAGCTTATGCATTAAGACCTATGACATGCCCTTTCCAATATCAAATTTATAATTCTGAAACAAGATCTTATCGTGATTTACCAATTCGATATAATGAAACATCAACACTTTTTAGGAATGAAGCATCGGGTGAAATGCATGGTTTAATTCGCCTAAGACAATTTACTATTTCGGAAGGTCATATTATGGTGACCCCAGATCAGCTAGAGGAAGAATTTATCGGTGCATTCGATCTGGCAAATTATATGATTCGTGCCCTTGGGCTTCAGGACGATATTTCTTATAGATTTTCAATCTGGGACGAAGATAATCGCGACAAATACATAGGAGATCCAAAAAATTGGGAAAATGCGCAGAACGCTATGCAAAATATTTTAGATGAGACTGGTATTGCCTATGAAGTTGGAGTTGGTGAGGCTGCTTTTTATGGTCCTAAATTAGATATTCAAATCAAAAATGTTTTTGGTAAAGAGGATACTCTAATTACAGTACAAATCGACTTTCAATTAGCAGAACGTTTCAACATGGTTTACATTGACCAAAACGGCGAAAAGCAACATCCATTTATTATTCACCGTACTTCTATCGGTTGCTATGAGAGAACGTTAGCGCTACTAATTGAAAAATATGCAGGTGCTCTGCCCTTATGGATGGCACCCGAGCAAATCAAAATTCTACCTATTGCAAAAAGCCATCTTGAGGGTGCAAAAGCTGCAGTTAAACGACTTGAATTAGCTGGTTTTAGAGTTGAAGTTGATACCCGAAATGAAAAAATAGGTAAGAAGATTAGAGATGCTCAGATGGAGAAAATCCCATATATGCTCATCATGGGTGATAAAGAAATAGAAAACAAGAATTACTCAGTTCGTCATCGTAAACATGGGGACATCGGTACTATGAGCGAGGAGGAGCTGATATCTCGTCTCAATCATGAAGTGGAAAATTTTGTAACAGATTAAGCTTGAAGACAATATCCAACAAACTCAAAGACTATCAAGAATACGAATTAACTTGATAGTCTTTTTTATTATTTATTAAAAATTATTTAGATAAATGGTAACTTCTTTTGATTGTGGTCAAGTCCATTAATTTTAATTCGCTGAGGCAGGTTCTGGCAAAGTTCACTCCACATAGAATAATGCCAATGTATTTTAGCTGAGAACATAAAATAAAACCTGCTGCTACCACTACAATTCCAAAAATAAGACCATACCGATTATCTTTATCCGACAAAACTTTTTCTAGGAATAAAAAGGCTAACAACAATATACAATAAAGAAAAATTATCACTCTTGGCCCTCACTCTTTTTCTTTTTGGTAAGTATTAATTATTTGCTTAGCTGTCTCTAAATCTAATTTATCTTGTAAAGTCAGTTCTTTTACCAAAGAAACTAGATCATCTGATGTTTTCTGTTCTGCTATCTCAATTTTTTGAATTAGTCTATCTAAACGCAAACGAAGCGTTGGATATGTGATTTCATAATGATTTGCCAATTCTTTTAAAGATCCGGATGAAAGAACAAATAATTTAACAAAATCTAATTCTTTTTCATCCAGCTCTAGTAGCCATGCTGGAATATTGTCCATTTGTCTAAAATTCTCCGCTCGACTTGATATTAATAGTATACTTTAATAATATTAAAGTCAATTTTAATTTTTATTTCATTTATATTAAATTTTTCTTTAATAATCTTAAAAACCTAGATTTAAGACGTTTTTTGTTTTTCTACTAAAGATTGAGCGGTTAATATATGAATCTATGGCAGTAAAGAGTATTTATCTACTATAAAATTAAGAAAAGTTATAAGAAAATATATTTAAAAAAAGTTAGTAAAATAAAAAAAGAACCTATCAATGGTAATCACCACTAATAGGTTCTTTATTGGTGGGCGGTACTGGATTTGAACCAACGACTTCTTGCATGTCACGCAAGCACTCTAACCAGCTGAGCTAACCGCCCAAAAATATACGCTCCAAAAGAATACTATATTCAAAAACAATCGTCAAGTTCCTGAAGGATTGA
>JAAYRJ010000068.1 GCA_012518845.1 Clostridiaceae bacterium | reverse complement strand
ATATTGTTGACCAGTTGTTCACCTATAGATGCAATATTGAAAAATAAAAAACTTGAGCCGGATCAAACTAGTGAACAAACAACTGAAGAAAATATAAGTGAAACAATTTCTGAGACTAGGCCAGAGGAGAAAGTAAAAAATACCAAATCTACAGATGATGACGAAAATGAACTCGAGCAAATTGCTAAAGATAATGCAGAAGTGGAAAAAGCATTGATAGAGTTTTTGCAAAATAAAAGAAGTGTTTATGTACTTAGACCAGACGGTATTGAGGATCTTGAACTAGAATATTACTACATCTCAATAGGAGAATATTATTATGATGAATTAAAACGCAGTCTTACTGATTTTCAGATTATTTCTCCTCATGTCAAATATGCCCTAGCTGATTTAACAGGTGATGATATTAATGAGATAGCACTTCTATTTGATTGTAATAATCCTTCCCCTGTTAGTTGGACAGCTATTATAAAATATGATTTTGATGATGATACATTATATCTAACTCATTCTTTTGAGGGAAGTGAGCGTAGCGTCTACGAATTATATACTTCTGGTTTGTTGAAAAACTATGGTCCAGTTGGTGCAGGTGGATATCTTTCTTCAATGAGTGAATTTGATAGTGACGGTTTTATTAATGAACTTTATTTTGAGATAACTTATTTTGGCAATTTTGCTGAAGCAATTTTTAATGATTTGGATGCACCCTACGATCAATTAAAAAATGGAATTGAAGATATTGCATTAGAAACCGAACTATACGTCACTAAACTTTCATTAGATGATGATATTTATATTTCGGTATCTGAATGGAGTAAGGATTCAAATATCAAAGCCAAAGAACAAGCTTTTATTAATGAGCTTGAAGACTTGGGAGCTATCCGTGTTTCGGTGGATGAATTGCAGGACTTAATGAGTATCCCATTAAATAAGCAGGTCGAAGTAGAATGGATAGAATGGGAAATCGTTCCTCCAAGAGTTGAGACAAATGAACCTGATCCTATTGTAGATGAACCCATAATTGATGAAGATTACTATGAAGAATATGATGAAGATTTTTATCCATCATCAGTTTTTATCGACACTGTTTCAACTGAATTTATAGCTGGAAGTAGTGATCTGCATCAATTGATCCTTGATGACTCAGAATATTCAGTCACTGCATTACTATCTACAGATGGAGGGTTACAACATTTTACTGTTTACTATCTGACATACGAAGGCTACGATGAATACGATGTTCCAGATTTTTCAGGTGAAGAAATTTATTATTTAGAGGAACTTCATCTTTACAAACCACTTGCTATTAGGATGACTGTTGATGGCACGCTACCTAGCGTGGGTATTGCATTTTTTAGTGGAGATTACTACTATGCTTATAGCATTGGCATGAGTGGTTTAGATGGTTCATTGTATTTGGAACCGATTAATCTCAATTGGGTATATTAAAAATTAAATATAATCACCTTTTAAAGCTTTGTTTATGGTTTGATTTTAACTTTATTTTTTTTAACTTGTTCTGTGCTACTCGAATAAACTTTACTATGTATGATATGTAAAATAAAGATCGTGTAACTTCTGCCACTACAACTATGGTTTTAAATTTCTAAAATAAAATTAATCTTAGCCACAAATAAAGTTAAGTGAGGTGATATCTATGGATCAAAAGAGAAAACCCCGTATCAAAGCTGGCCAAGTTGCTTCGGTTCTCATTTTTGGATTGGTTTTACTCTATATTAT
>JAAYRJ010000067.1 GCA_012518845.1 Clostridiaceae bacterium | reverse complement strand
CAGCTGAACCTTCAATCGCAGTAGTGTTAGCTTCAACGGTTGGGGCTGTACTAAACTCGCCTTTTTCAACAATACAATACAAAGCGTTACCACGTCTTCCATCAGATCTAAAGGTTAAATCTGTACCAAATGGACTTGTAACACGAATCTCATTTGCTTCTTCTAAGGCTTTAGCAACAGCGATACAAACTGGCTTTAATTCTTCGAAATCAGCTTCCATGCCGCCTTTATACATCATGTCTTCAGAAAATTGAGTTAAGACCAGACCTCTTGAACCAGCCTCCAATGCCTGTTTAACAGCATCACTATGTGTAATCGAAATTTCTACAACCGAAAGAAATGCATCTGCAGCTTTCATAGCTTCTGCTACTACATGTGGCGGTTCGCCACTATCAGATTCTCTTGGGGTCATATACATAATGACAGGTTCTACGCCTTGTGCCAAAGCGGCAGAGGCTAAAGATTCTGCAATGTTTTCTTTCGAAGCTTCTGTCACAATCAAAAGATCTTCGCTTTCTTTCATTTTTAGGTTTTGCCTAATAATCTTATTAGCAATTTTTGACATTAAATATTGTTTCATTGGTACCTCCTCAAATAAATTTATTGATATTATTTAATTATGTATAATAAGAATATGTTGTTATTGCTAAGTTGTTGCAATTAATGTATTTAATTTCAATAGACATAATAATTATACACAGATGAGATACATATTACTACAAAATTAAGAGGTAAGTAAAATGAAAATAGCTAGATTTATCCGTAAAATTCCTGCAGGAACACTCTTGATACCTATGTTTATATCATCATTATTTTATACATTTGCTCCAACTTTATTTAATATAGGTGGAACTACACAAGCAATTTTTACTGGTGAATCCTTAAATTTTATTATTGGAGTAGCTTGTTTTTGCTCTGGCTTATTGTTAGATTTTAAAACCTTATTGCAAGTATTAAAGAAGCAAGGTAGTTTGATTTTACTTAAGCTTACAATTGCTTCATTAGTAGGTCATTTGTATATTAATTTTATTGGTCTTAATGGAGTTTTTGGTATCTCAGCTCTGGCACTTGTAATTACACTTTTTGCTTGTAATCCAGCTATTTATTTATCGCTTGCAGAAACATATGGTAACAAGCAAGACGTAGCGGCTTATGGGCTAACTGGACTCTTATCTTTACCAGTTTTTCCTATGATTTTTTTAGGATTACAAAGTAATCAGACAACTTTTAATTATATGCCACTTATTTCAACTTTAATTCCAATTTTAGTGGGGATGGTTTTAGGCAATTTGGATCAAGAAATTCGAAACTTCTTTTCGCCTTTATTGGGTAGAATTTTGCCATTTATGGGTTGGGCTTTAGGAGCTTCGATAAATTTGATTGACGCATTTAAATCAGGTTTGTCTGGTATTATCTTAGTGCTTTTATTTTATGGTTTGTTAATTCCACCTTTATATTTGTTTGAAAGAAAAGTTTTAAAAACAGATGGTGTTTCTACAATTGCACTTTCTGCTATGCCTGGTTTAGCTATAGGTTTCCCGCGCATGTTAGCTGATGTTTTTCCAGGCTTAGAGCCTTTTGCTGCTAGTGCTGCTGCAAACATTGCTTTTGCTGTTGTGATTACAAGTATTTTGACGCCAATTCTCGCCAAAATAGTCTACCAACGTAATCAGACTAAAATGTAATGAGCTGTAATAAGGGGTTATTAATTAGTACATCTTAAAGTCAAAATTAGCTTGTTTTTTTCTTAAGATTTGAAATAATGATAAAGATTGAATCCATACCAAAAACAGCCAAAGCAATTGCCCCAGCAGTAAGTAGTGTTTGATAAAGATAATGATTAAAATCAGCCACATTATTAATGATTAGAGAATAAACTGCTCTATAAATTAAAGAGCCAGGTACATATAAATAAAGAGGTGGTAGTAAAAAAACGGTTGTAGGTATTTTTAAGATACGTGAAAATATGTGGGCACATAGAGCAACAACACTTGCCGCAAATAAAACAGCCAAAATTTTATTGGCATGTTCGAGTGTTATTAAATAAACGAAATAGCTCAATAAACCACTCAAAGCATTGTAAAACAAAGCTTTTTTTGGTGCTTTTAGTACTATGGCAATAAAAAATACGGTAATAAATGCAACCAAAACTTGATAAATCATACGTTTACTCCGCCTAACAAAACTCCAATAGCAATTCCTAAAGCAATAGATAGGGCAATCATTATTGCTTCTAATAGTTTTGCTGAACCAGAAGTGTAATCTCCTCTAAATATATCTCGAACACCGTTTGTTAAAGCAGTACCAGGTACCATTGGCATCACGGCACCACTAATAACTATATCTGAATGAAAATCAAAGGATTTAGCTAAAAGAGTGGTGACGGTTGCTAAGGCAAAACAAGTCAAAAAATTTTTAATAAACAGATTTGTTTTGTTTTTATTAAAAATGTGTAGTAAAAGGCTGACAATTATACCAATTCCTAGACCGAAATGTACTTCTTTTAAAGGACCACCAAATAGCAAAAAGAACATAGTGATTAAAAAGCAAGTTGCTATTCCATTTTGAAGATCGGAATATGGAGGCTTTTCTAACTCCTGTAGTCTTTTGTAAGCTTCTTCTATACTTAAACCATCATTTAAAGCACGCGAAATATTGTTAACTTTAGTAATTTTGTAAAGGTTATTACTACGATTTTGTATCCGTCTAACAAATGTTTCTGTTTTTCCCTCTTGGTTTTCTACACTAGCATATAGACCAGTCATTAATGCAACAACATGCACATTCTTAGCTGGACTGTGTTTAAGAATGTGGATTAGAGTTTCTTCTACTCGATAAGCTTCTGCATTACTTTCGATTAAAATTTCACCCGCTTTGAGCGCCGTTTTTTCATATAAATCCATGAGAACATTTTAGCATATAATGAACAAGTTGTAGATTAAAATAAAATTTAATAACCTAGGAGCTTGATACAGACCCAACCAAAGTATTTTTGTGGATTGTGAATAGATAATAGCTAATAGCTAAAAGATTTAATTTGCTTTAAAATAAAATTATTGTATACATGTTAAAAATATTAGAAAGCCTTAGTGGCTGGTGGAAAGGAGCAAATTATGTTTGAAAAAATAAATAATTACTTAGTAGATAATGAAGAGAAAATGATAGAGATACGTCGCCATCTTCATCAATATCCAGAACTTTCGTTTAAAGAGGAAAAAACTGCTCAGTATATTGCTGAATTTTATCAGTCTAAGCCGGTTAAAGTTGAGACAAATATTGGAGGTAATGGTGTTGTCATTACAATTAATGAAGATAAAGCAGGACCAACAATTGCATTTAGGGCAGATTTTGATGCTTTGCCTATCGAAGAAGAGACCGATTTACCATTTAAATCAAAAAACGTTGGTGTTATGCATGCATGTGGTCATGACGGGCATACAGCAATGCTAATGGCTTTTGCAGGTGCTTTAATTCACTATAAAGACTTGCTACCGGGTAGAGTCAAAATTATTCATCAACATGCAGAAGAAATACCACCGGGTGGGGCGATAGATATTATTGAAGCAGGTTGTTTGGAAGATGTTGATGCTTTTTTCAGTGCTCATCTTATTTCAACAATGCCATTTAAAACAGTTTTTTATCGTCCTGGTGCAACTCAGACTGGCAGAGCAACTTTTCAAATTGAAATAGTTGGTAAAGGCTCACATGGTGCAGAACCTCATCAAGGAAATGACGCAATTGTAATTGCTTCTCATTTGGTCTTACAATTACAAAATATTGTTGCTAGAAAGATTAATCCGAATCAGATGGCAGTAGTGACCATTGGCTCATTTGAAGGTAAAGGTATTGCTAATATCGTGCAAGAAAAAGTTATATTAAAAGGCGATGTTCGTTTTTTAGATGAAGCTACTGGGAAAATAACAGAACAAGAATTTAAAAATATTATTAAGGGTATTGAACAAAGTTTTGCTTGTCAGGTCAATTTACAATATGTCGAAGATTACCCAGTACTTGTCAATGATCTTGAAATGACTACTTTACTCAAAGAAGCTCTTGAAAAATATCAAGCTCAAATTCAAAATTTAGAACAGATTACATTAACGGAACCACTTAGCAATTCAGAAGATGCGGCCTATTATTTGCAAAATGTTCCAGGTTCTTATTTTTATATAGGAGCATCTAGCAATAATTCTTTTCCGCATCATAATCCTAAGTTTGATTTTAATGAAAAAGCACTCTTAATTGGTGCACAATCATTTACCGCAATTGTTAGTCACTATTTTGAAAAAAATCACTAAAAATAAGTAAATTATAAATTCCATGAACACCATGTTTCAAGCAGTTGGATTTATTGTTCTACTACTTTTATATGAGCTACAAGAAAAATTGGTGAAAATGTAGTAGAATAATCTTATCTCTAAAGTAATTTTGTTCATATAGTTTAAATAAGAAAGGATTTTTAGTATGAGAAAATTTACATTACCAGACCTTCCGTATTCATATGATACTTTACAACCAGTCATTGATAAGGAAACAATGAGAATTCATCATAGTAGACACCATGCAGCTTATGTAGACAATTTAAATAAAGCCTTATCTGGTCTTGATCTACATTTTGAGGATGTCAAAACCCTATTAGAAAACTTAGATCAAATACCTGAGGATAAACGTCAAGCTGTGATCAACAATGGTGGTGGGCATTACAATCATTCTTTGTTTTGGGAATCAATGAAGCCAGGTGCCCCCAAATCCCCAGTTTCAGAAGATTTACGTGAAGCTATAAATGCAACCTTTGGCGGGTTGGATCATTTTAAACAAGAATTTGAAGCAAAAGGTCTTGGTCAGTTTGGTAGTGGCTGGGTATGGCTAGTTTATAAAGATGAAGAACTTCAAGTCGTTAGCACCAAAAACCAAGACAATCCAATTATGTTTGGTGCCATTCCATTACTTGGTAATGATGTCTGGGAGCATGCCTATTATTTAAAATATCAAAATCGTCGTGCAGATTATTTGAAAGCCTGGTGGGATGTTGTTAATTGGGATGTCGTCAATACTCGTTTTTCTCATATAAGGAAAGACTTTAAGAAAATTGATTAAGGTTAAATTGTAGAATAATAATATTATTTGCTTATTCGTAAATAAATTTAAGGTGTGGAATTGTTGAAATGGGACAAAAATCTGCACCTTTTATTTTTTACAATTCTTACCTTTTTTGCTTTATTAGATTTATATTAGTTTTGATATTAATCTTTTTTATTGTTCACCTGAAATGGCTTTTGCCTTGGGAAACGCCGGTTATGAATTGATGTCATTGGCAAATAATCATGCTGCAGATAGTGATGGTCCTGGTCTTATAAGTACAAGTGAATATTTAACTTTAACAATGAATCTTAGTGTATTATTTGTTACAAAAAATATTCTGTTTTGACATTGTTTCTGATTCGAAATATCCTGTGAATAGAGTAAATAACCAAAGGAATAACTATACAATCACTCAAGATTGCT
>JAAYRJ010000008.1 GCA_012518845.1 Clostridiaceae bacterium | reverse complement strand
TATGGAAACAATTTTAATGAACATGGTAAGAATCTTTAAAGGTGATGAGGTTCTCGTTTTAGATAAGAAAATCAATGAAGGCTGGGAGGGCTTGACTTTTCCTGGTGGCAAAATGGAACCTTTTGAAACTTTTGAAGAAGCCGCTATCCGAGAAATTAAAGAAGAAACAAATTTAAATATTAGAAATTTACGTTATGATGGAACAATTGTTTGGTATGAAAGTAATAGACGTTTAGTAGGGATGCTTTATACAACATCAGATTTTTCTGGAGATTTAATAACCATAGGCGATGAAGGGAAGTTATTTTTCCAAAATTATCTAGATTTTTTGAAAGTAAAAGAAAAATCAGATTCTATGGAAGATATTCTTTCGATCTATAATCATGAGTATCGGGAAATATATATTTATTTTGATCAAGCTGGTAGTGTCACCCATAAGAAAAAGTTAATATAATTCTTTTCCTTAAGAAAAAAGATCTTTCGTAAATTCTTGTAAAAGAATGTGAAAAAAACCTAAACTTTACTATTTCAAGTGATTTTTTGATTGAAGATTATAAAAAGATTGATTATCATTAATTAAGTAAACATTTTACATTTTTGTTCGAAGAATATTCTACTCAAAATTTTTGTCGGCGAATTTTTATAAAAATGTTTTTGGCAATACTTTGCTTTTTAGTCGAGGTTATATTGCCTTTTTTATTGTAATTATATCTATAATAGGAGGAAATTTTATGCCAGCCTAAAGTCCTAAAACAACACAGGATCCAAATAAAGAAAGAAAACCGTGGATATATTATTATTTAATCGTATTAGTGGTTATTTTCTTATTTAATTTAATTATTGTACCTTGGCTTGCTCAAAGACAAATAAAGGATGCCTCATATTCAAAATTTTTGAATGACATTGATCAGGGTATTGTCGAGAAGGTACAACTTGATGAAAATCAAATCGTATATCAAGTTAAAGAAGATGAAGAAGTAAAGCTATTTCAAACAGGTAAAATCGATGACCCCACCCTAGTTAGTCGTTTAGAAGAAGCAGATATTAATTTTGCTGGTACAATTCAAGAACAACCAAATTTCTTGATCCAAATTTTACTTGGTTATGGTGTACCTATTTTGATTTTTGTTTTGATAGGGCGTATGGTTCGTCGCAATATGATGAATCGTCTTGGTGATTCAGGCTTAAACATACCTGGTGCTCAGGGTGCGGTTACAGTTTATGAACCAGATGAAGATACCAAAACTTTTGCAGACGTTGCTGGTCAAGAAGAAGCCAAAGAATCCTTAACAGAAGTAATTGACTTTTTAAATCAACCAGAAAAATATGAAAAAGTTGGTGCCAGATCACCTAAAGGCGTGCTCCTGGTTGGGCCACCAGGTACTGGTAAAACGTTAATGGCAAAAGCTGTTGCTGGTGAAGCAAATGTTCCATTTTTTGCGATTTCAGGTTCAGAATTTGTCGAAATGTTTGTTGGTAGAGGAGCTGCTAAGGTCCGTGAATTATTTGAACAAGCTGAAAAACATGCACCTTGTATAGTTTTCATTGATGAAATTGATACGATTGGTAAAAGTCGTGATAACCAAATGGGTAGCAATGATGAACGCGAGCAAACTTTAAACCAATTACTAACCGAAATGGATGGCTTTGAAGGAAATCAAGGGGTTGTCATTTTAGCTGCTACTAACAGACCGGAAGTATTAGATCCCGCTCTATTAAGACCAGGTCGTTTTGACCGTCAAGTTCCGATGGAGTTGCCTGATCTTAAAGGACGTGAAGATATTCTCAAAGTTCATTTGCGTGATGTTGTCACTGCAGAAGATATTGATCATAATTTAATTGCAAGAATGACATCTGGTGCATCTGGAGCCCAAGTTGCAAATATTGTCAATGAAGCAGCTATAAGGACGGTACGCGATAATCGTGAAAAAGTTACAACAGAAGATTTAGTAGCTTCGATCGAGACAGTTATTGCTGGTGCAGAAAAGAAAAATGCAATCCTTTCTGATCAAGAAAAGAAAATTGTTGCTTATCATGAAATTGGTCATGCACTGGTGGCAGCAAAACAAACGGAATCCGCTCCAGTTCAAAAAATTACGATTGTACCAAGAACTTCTGGTGCTTTAGGCTATGTGATGCAAGTTGAAGAAGATGAACGAAGCCTCGTTAGTAAAACAGAAATGTTAAATCAAATTGCTGTTTTATGTGCTGGTAGGGCAGCAGAAGAAGTTGTATTTGGTGAAATAACAACCGGTGCTTCCAATGATATTGAAAAAGCAACTTCTTTAGTCCGTCAAATGATTACTCAATATGGCATGAGTGATAAATTTGGTATGGTTAACTTAGCTGGTCAAAGCAGCCAGTATTTAGGCGGTGAGGCTCAGCTCAATTGTTCTAATGAAACCTCTCACTTAGTTGACTTGGAAGTTCAAAAAATCATAGCAGAAGCTTTTGAGGATGCAAAAAGGATTTTAAATGAAAATAGAGAACAATTAGATGATCTAGCTGCTTATCTGTACGAAGAAGAAACTATTCCAGGCAAACAGTTCATGGAAATTTTAGCAGAGACAGAATCTACTGCATAATGTTAAAATAATTTTATTATTTTTAATTGAGGTGAGGACTTGGTTCTTTTGATTGGTGGCAGTAGCCATGTAGGAAAAACATTAATTGCTCATAAATTAATGGAGAAACACAATATACCGTACTTTTCTTTAGATTATCTTAAAATGGCTTTTGTCAATACAAGAATAACAGATTTAACACTCGAAGATGATTATGAGCTTCGTTATGCGATGTGGCCATTCGTAGTTGAAATAATAAAAGCTGCTGTTGATAATAAGCAAAATCTTATTTTAGAAGGTTGCTATATTCCAGCTGAATGGCAAGATTCTTTTCCAAAATCTTATTTGAAAGAAATTCAATCTGTTTTTGTTGTGATGAGCGAGAATTATATTCGAACCAATCAAGCAGATATTTTTGACTATGCTGATGTAATCCAAGCACGTATTGATGATGTAGTTGATATCGAACGACTTGTAAATTGCAGTATCGGATTTAAAGAAGATGCAATAGAAAATCAAATACCTTATTTGGAAATATCTGAAAAATTCGATATTGATGAGATTGTGCTGGAAGCAGAAGAATTGTTGAATATTTCTAAAGAGTAATTTGAGTTGTGTAATAGACAACTTACTCATAATAAAAACTGGCTATCGTCTTGACAGCCAGTTTTTTTATTATCTGAACTTAAAGTTAGTCGTCAAGCTATATTGATAAAGAATGTAATTAGCAGGCTGTTAACTAAATTTATAAATAGCGAGCCTACTAAAGGTACGATGAAGAAAGACTGAGGTGCTTCCCCATGTTTTTCAGTCAAAGTTTTCATATTAGCTACACCAGTAGGTACTGCACCTAAGCCAAAGCCAATATGTCCTGAGGTTGTAACTGCAGCTTCGTAATCGGCTCCCAAAACTTTGAAGTCGACGAAAGCAAAAATTGCCATGAGAATAACTTGTAAGAAAAGTAAAAACAAGAGTGGTGCTGCCAAATCTGCTAATTCCCATAATTTAAGCTTCATCATGGAGAAGGCTAAGAAAACAGATAAGAATGCATCGCCAATAATTTTTATTTCTGCTTGTGGAATTCTTAATTTATCCTCATCACCACTAATATTAACAATAACAGAACTCGCGAGCATTGCACCAACCGAAGCAGGGAAAGATACGCCTGTTAAATTTAATAACTGTGAAATACCTGTACCAATACCTATTGTTAATAGCAAAATCATGAAAGCTCTACTAAAACCTTCAGCGGTTAAATCTTTTTTGTAGGCTGCTTGATAATCAAAAAT
>JAAYRJ010000066.1 GCA_012518845.1 Clostridiaceae bacterium | reverse complement strand
ACAAAAGAAGAATTTATGAATATGTATCGCGATATGCGCTTGATTCGTGAATTTGAAGATATGCTCATGTCGATTAAAACGAGCAATCAATATAGAGGATTTGAGTATAATAATCCAGGTCCAGCTCATCTTTCAGTTGGACAAGAGGCGGCAGCAGTAGGACAAGCGTTCTTACTCGACAAAAATGATTATATTTTTGGTTCTCATCGTTCGCATGGTGAAGTTTTAGCAAAAGCATTTTCTGCTATTCGTAAAATGGAAGAAGATGAATTGCTTGAAATGATGGAAACCTTTATGGATGGTAAACAATTAAAAGCACTTGAATCTGTTCGTAAAGATCAAGAAGATAATCAAGACCTAGCAACTGCCTATATTTTATATGGTATGTTAGCAGAGATTTTTGCAAAGGAAACAGGTTTTAACCAAGGTCTTGGTGGTTCTATGCATAGTTATTACACACCACTTGGTATTTATCCTAATAATGCTATTGTTGGTGGCTCTGCTGGTATTGCACTAGGAGCAGCGCTTTTCAAAAAAATTAACCGTGAACCTGGCATCGTAATTGCAAATATTGGTGATGGCTCTTTAGGCTGTGGACCAGTCTGGGAAGCTTTAGTCATGTCTACCATGGATCAATATCAAACTTTATGGGAAGGCGACATGCAAGGCGGCTTACCACTAGTATTTAATATTAACAACAACCATTATGGTATGGGTGGCCAAACCAAAGGCGAAACTATGGGTTATGGTAATCCTGCCAGGATTGGTGCTGGCTTAAATGAAGCTCAAATGCACACTGAAGCAGTAGATGGCAATAATCCACTCGCTGTAATTGATGCTTATCGCCGTAAAAAAGAAAATATTGATAATAAAGAAGGTCCAATTTTCTTAGAATTAAATACTTACCGTTTTACAGGTCACTCCCCATCTGATGCTGATTCTTATCGTACAGAAGAAGAAAAAGATGCTTGGCGAGAATACGATCCAATCGTACGATTCCCAAAACAACTAATTGATGCTGATATTGCTACTCAAGCAGAAATAGATGCGATTGATGAATATGCTGTCAAAAAAGTCACAGAAGCTGTTAAATTAGCAATTGATCCTGAAATTTCTCCACGTATGGATCTTGAAGCAGACCCAAGAGCTATTGAAGATTTAATGTTCTCAAATGAAACTATTGAATCTTTCTCTGATGCAGAGCCAGATATGCTCGTAACAAAAGAAGAATTAAAAGATAATGTTAGGGTCAAACAAATTGCTCGTCGTAAGCGTTATGCGTATGATGAAGATGGTAAATTACTCTCAGCTAACAGACGTTATCAATTCCGAGATGGTATTTTTGAAGCAATTATTGATAAATTTTACGAAGATCCCACGCTTGTTGCATATGGTGAAGATTTACGTGATTGGGGTGGTGCTTACGCTGCCTATCGTGGTTTGACAGAGGCAGTACCATATCATCGCTTCTTCAATTCACCTATTTCAGAAGCAGCTATTATTGCTTCTGCAATTGGTTATGCTATGGCTGGTGGTCGTCCACTCGTTGAATTAATGTATTGTGACTTCCTAGGTCGTGCGGGAGATGAGGTATTTAACCAGTTACCAAAATGGCAAGCTATGTCAGGCGGTTATCTCAAGATGCCCGTTGTAATTCGTGTTTCTGTTGGCTCAAAATATGGTGCTCAACACTCTCAAGATTGGACTTCACTTGTTGCTCATATTCCTGGTATCAAAGTTGCATTCCCAGTCACACCATATGATGCAAAGGGTGTTTTGACAGCAGCCTTAGATGGTACTGATCCAGTTATTATCTTTGAAAGTCAGAGACTTTATGATGTGGGTGAACAATTTGTTGAAGAAGGTGTTCCAACAGAAAAGATGACCGATTATAAACTTGGTGAACCAGCGATTCGCAAAGAAGGATCTGATGTAACTATCCTAACTATTGGTGCCACTTTATATCGTGCACTAGAAGCTGCAGATAAATTAGAAGAAGAACATGGTATTTCTGCTGAAGTTATTGACGCAATTACTTTAGTTCCTTTCAATTATGAAAAAGTCTTAGAATCTGTGAAGAAAACAGGTAAAGTTATTGTTGCTGCTGATGCAACCGAAAGAGGATCCTACTTAAATGATCTTGCTAGAAATATCCAAGATCTAGCCTTTGATTATTTAGATGCACCTGTTCAAATTCTTGGTGCACGTAATTGGATCACACCTGCTCATGAACTAGAGACAGACTATTTCCCACAAGCTGATTGGTTCATTGATTTATATCATGAAAGAATTGCACCAATTGATGGTTATACACCAACTCAAAACTTTACAGATGGTGAAAGATTAAGACGCAGTAACGCTGGTGTTTAAGCTTCTAGAAATCACATAAGATTAATTACAAAGCTATCCAATATTATTTATTCTTTGGATAGCTTTTTCATATGAAAAAATAAGGTATAATTATAAAAAAGATTTGATCATGGATGAGAAAATGAAAAGAAAAATTATTTTATTATTAGCTTTGTTTGTGTTAATTAGTAGCTTTCAGGTTTCATGTGGTAAAAAAGAAGGCAGCGTACCTGACGAAAGTTTACCTTTAGATAAATCAACTCAAGTAGAGGAATCTACAGTTAAAATCTCACCAAAAACAGAAACAGTAGAGACCAAAGAGCAAATAGAAGCGAGGATATATTCTAAATTTACAGGATTACCTATTTCAGAAGAAGCAAATAATAAACGACCCTTCACTGTAATGATCGATAATCACCCAAATGCCAGAATGCATGCTGGTATAAGTGAAGCAGATATTGTCTTTGAAATGATAGTAGAAGGAACCTTTACTAGATATTTGGCACTTTTTCATTCAAATCAGCCGGAGCGAATTGGTCCAATTCGTTCTGCTAGAAAATATTTTATCGATCGGATGAATGAATATGATTCGATTTATGTTCATTATGGTGGCTCTAAAGAAGCAAACTCATATATGGCACAGCGTGGAACCCCGAATGTTAATGGCATGATTGTTGGCTCTCAAACAATTTGGCGTGATGGTTCAACTAATAAAGTGGCTCCACATAATGCCTACACGAGCTATGAAGCACTTAATAAGTATGCAGAAACTGCAGGTTATCTAGAAAATACTGAAGTAACGGGATTTTTGTTTAATCAAACTATAAGTGAATTAAGTGGTGAGCAAGCTAATAAAGTTTTTGTATCTTATTTCGCTGACAATAATAGCGAATTTAGTTTTGACCCAAACAGTCAGACATATACGCATACAAAAGATGGTATTAACCAAGTTGATGAGAATAATCAAAAGTCCTTAGAGATTAGTAATATTATTATTCAACAGGTTAATTATTATCCAAATCCAAATTACAGTGGTATTCTCACTATGGATTACTTAGGTGAGGGAGATGGATATCTAGTTTCTAATGGCGAATATCTACCTATTAGTTGGCAAAAATTAGATGAAAATAGTCAAACTAAATATTTCTATCAGGATGAAGAAATTGTATTAAATCCAGGTCAAACATGGATTCTATTAGTATCTAGCAACACGACAATAAACTTTGAATAAGAAATATCATAAATTTTGTCTTTTAATACTTTTGTGTTATTCTATCATCACCCCACTAGGGTAGTGTGGTAGCATTAGATTAAATATAATAACTTTTGTTAAAGCAAAGAAAGGTAATAAGTTAGAATATATGAAATATGACTTTTACATAGAAGGAATGAATTGCTCTGCTTGTGCTCAATCGATAGAGAAATCTGTAGCAGAATTGACAGGTGTAAATAGCGTTGCCGTAAATTTGTTAACTCATTCGATGCAGGTTGATTTTGCCAAAGAAAGAACAACTGTAGATGAAATAATTGAGTCAGTACAAGCTGCTGGATTTGATGCTAGCTTAAAGTCCGTGCCTGCTGCTGGCTCTCAAGAAAAAACAAGTAAAAATCTTAATTCATTAGAAATTAAAATCCAAAAAGAAGAAGTAGCACTGAAAAACCGTGTTGTTATTTCTCTTATTTTGATGATCCCATTGATGTATATAGCAATGGCTCCAATGTTTGGTTTACCAACTTTTAGTTTTTTAAAGGGACCAGAAAATTCTGTTATTTTTGCTTTCACGCAAATGTTATTAACAATTCCAATTTTATATGTCAACAGGCAATATTATCAAAGTGGCTTTAAATCATTATTTAAAGGAAGTCCAAACATGGATTCGCTTGTTGCCATAGGTTCTTCAGCAGCTTTTGTTTATGGTATTTTTGTCATCTACAAATTGGCTTATGCTTCAGGTCATGGAAATTTAGATGTTTTACACCAGTATAGTGATTCACTTTATTTTGAATCAGCGGCTATGATTTTAACTTTAATCACACTGGGTAAATATTTGGAAGCAAAATCTAAAGGCAAAACAACAAATGCAATCACAAAACTTATGGATTTAAGTCCTAAAACTGCAACTGTTTTAATAGATGGCAAGGAAAAGGAAATTCCCTTGGATCAGGTAAAAGTAGGAGACATTTTATTAGTAAAACCAGGTTCAGCAGTCCCTGTAGATGGTAGAATTGTTTCGGGTCAGGGAGCTTTTGATGAATCAGCAATTACAGGTGAATCTATTCCAGTCGAAAAAGGTGAAAACGAAAAAGTCATTGGTGCAACTTTGTTAAAACTTGGTTCTATTACAATGGAAGCAGAAAAGATTGGTGACGACACGGCGATCGCAAAAATTATCCAATTAGTTCAGGATGCCAATGCAACCAAAGCACCTATTGCCAAATTAGCAGATAAAATATCTGGGATATTTGTACCAATTGTTATTGGTATTTCGCTAATCACACTACTAGTTTGGTTATTAATTGGTTATGAATTTGAATTTGCATTTCAATTGGCAATTTCGGTCTTAATAATTTCTTGTCCTTGTGCTCTTGGCTTAGCTACACCTGTTGCGATTATGGTTGGTACTGGCAAAGGTGCGAGTCAAGGTATCTTAATTAAGTCAGCAGAAGCATTAGAAACATTACATGAAGCAGACGTAGTAGTTTTTGATAAAACTGGAACCGTAACCCAAGGCAAGCCTCAGGTAACAGATGTCCTGCCACTCAATAACCATAGTCAAGAAGAACTGCTCACGCTTGCTGCGTCGTTAGAATCAGCATCAGAACATCCACTAAGCATAGCTATTTTGAACTTTGCGGACGAAAAAAATATTACTTATCCAAGTGTGAAAAAATTCTATAATCATTTAGGCAAAGGAATTTCTGGAGAAATAGATGGAAATGCTTATTATGCTGGCAATAGTAAATATATGAACGAATTAAATATTGATATCTCAGGTATAACAACAAAAGCTAATCAATTGTCAGAAGAAGGAAAAACAACATTATATTTTGCTTCGCAAATAGAATTAATAGGTTTAATAGCTGTAGCAGACCCAATTAAAGCAAATTCAAAGGAAGCAATTAAACATCTTCAAAATCAAGAGATAGAAGTATATCTCTTAACAGGCGATAATCAAAGAACGGCCAAGGCAATAGGGAAAAAATTAAATATTGATCACATTTTGGCAGAAGTTTTACCAGAAGAAAAAGATCAAAAGATTAGAGAAATTCAAAGCCAAAACAAAACAGTAGTAATGGTGGGCGATGGTATTAATGATGCTCCATCCCTTGCCAGAGCAGATGTAGGGATAGCGATTGGTGCTGGTACAGATATTGCGATTGAAGCAGCAGATATAGTCTTAATGAAATCGGATTTATCAGATGTTGTCAATAGCATAGCTTTAAGCCATAAGACTATAACAAATATTAAGCAAAATCTCTTTTGGGCATTT
>JAAYRJ010000065.1 GCA_012518845.1 Clostridiaceae bacterium | reverse complement strand
TTTGCTGGGATGGTGAAACTATCAATGTAACAAACTTCTCCCTTGTAGAAAAGAAGAATGGAAAAAGGCACTATACAAACTGTGCAGCTTATGGTGAATGGTCAGAAGTAGCAAAGGAACTAAAGGCAGGAGATCTTGTCCATGTCTTTGGATATATTCGGGAAAGAAGAAATAATGACAAATTATATAAGAATTTTATTGTAAAACATATGAATAAAATTGAAAAAGAAAATAAGGAGGAAAAATAACATGGCATTTTTTACAGAAGGTATAGCAGTATTACAAACCTTGGTTACAGCTAATTTGATCGATCCTTGGATCTGCCCTAAAATTATTGATGATTTAGCAATCTTATGCGAAAAATTAAATATTAATAAGCTAACCGAAATTGTAGGTAAAGCTCATGTTGAATCTTAAGTTTTAATATCCCAAAAGAAATAAAAGTAAAAAATGAAAGAAGGTTGTTATGCCAAAAGATGTGATTATCGCTTGTGATTTTCCAAGTAAACAAAAAACATTAGAATTTCTTAAACAATTTAATGATAGAAAACCATATGTCAAAATAGGAATGGAACTTTTCTATGCTGAAGGCCCAGATATCGTTAGAGAAATCAAGGCTTTAGGTCATCCGATTTTTTTAGATTTAAAATTATATGATATTCCCAATACTGTAAAAAGTGCCTTTAAAGTTTTAGCAAATCTTAAAGTTGATATGATAAATTTACATGCAGCAGGTGGTTCTGAGATGATGCGTCAAGCACTCGAAGGTTTAAATACAGGTGAAGGACAAAGACCATTAGTTATTGCGGTGACACAATTGACTTCTACGGATCAAAATATGCTCGAGAATGAATTGTTAATTCAAAATAATATGCTAGATACGGTGATTCATTATGCTCAAAATGCGGAATCAAACGGCTTAGATGGCGTAGTTTGCTCACCTTTAGAAGCTTTAAAAATTAAAGAAGCCTGTGGCCAAGATTTTTTAACGGTGACTCCAGGTATTCGTTTTGCAGATGAACAAGGCAAAGATGATCAAAAAAGGGTCATGACGCCACTTAAGGCGAAGGATGCAGGCTGTGACTATATTGTAGTTGGTAGGCCAATTACAAAAGCAAACAATCCAGTCGAGCAATATCAAAGATGTTTAAAAGACTTTTTAGGATAATAGAATTTCAATTTTGCACTTTTATATTATAAATTAAAATTTTGGAGGAATTTTGATCATGTTAAAAGAAAGAATAGCTGAGCTTCTCTTAGATATAGAAGCAGTTTTTTTAAGCCCAAACAAACCTTTTACTTGGGCATCGGGAATCAAAAGTCCAATTTATTGCGATAATCGTTTGATTCTCACATCTGAAAATGAAAGAGATATTGTAGAACAAGCTATTGCAGAAACAGTAAAACAAGAGTTCCCAGAAGCTGACATTTTGATGGGAACAGCAACGGCTGGTATAGCTCATGCTGCAATTGCTGCACATTTACTTCATTTGCCTATGGGTTATGTACGTTCTTCTAATAAAGATCATGGCCGACAAAACAAAATTGAAGGGCGCATAAAAGCTGGACAAAAAACAGTTATTATTGAGGATTTAATTTCAACTGGCGGCAGTGTTATGCAAAGCGTTTCGGCTTTAGAAGAAGCTGGCGTAGAGGTACTAGGAATTATCAGTATTTTTACTTATAAGATGAAAAAAGCCGAAGAGACTTTCAAGAAAAATAGTTTAAAAGTATTAAGTCTTTCGGATATTGATACCGTATGTAAAGTTGCTACTCAGAAGAATTTAATCGAAGAGCAAGATGTAGAAAAAATTCTTGCTTTTAGAGATAATCCCAAAGACGAAAGCTGGTTTAGAAATGAATGATAATATTCGATCTTTATTTGATATCTCTGATCTCAGTGTTGAAGAAATAAATCAATTAATTTCTTTAGCAGAAAACATAATGGAAAATCCAGATAAATACCGAAATGCATGTGCTAACAAACGCTTAGCAACTTTATTTTTTGAACCGAGTACCAGAACGCGTTTATCTTTTGAAGCTGCCATGCTAGATTTAGGTGGTAATGTTATCGGTTTTGCAGATGCTAGTTCGAGTTCCACCCAAAAAGGCGAAACGGTTACAGACACGATACATGTTGTAGGAAATTTGGTAGATATTATTGCTATGCGTCATCCCAAAGAAGGTGCTCCTTTAGCAGCTGCCAGAAAAACGGTTGTGCCAATTATTAATGCTGGTGATGGTGGCCATAATCATCCGACCCAAACTTTAGGCGACTTATTGACTATTGAAAAAGAAACCGGCCGTTTAGAAAATTTAACAATCGGTTTTTGTGGTGATTTAACCTTTGGTCGAACCATTCATTCTCTCGTCAATGCACTTAGTCGTTATAAAGGCATGAACTTTGTTTTTATTTCACCAGATGAGTTAAAAATTCCTGATTACTTAAAAGAAGGGACATTAAAAAAACATAAAATTCCTTATATGGAAACGAATCGCATTGAAAGTGTGATTATGAATTTAGATATCCTTTATATGACTCGCGTGCAAAAAGAAAGATTTTTTAATGAAGCCGATTATCTCAGGCTACGCGATTATTATATTTTGAACCTGAAAAAATTAGAATTTGCTAAAAAAGATTTAGTTATCATGCATCCGCTTCCACGTGTGAATGAAATAGCGGTAGAAGTAGACGATGATCCCAGAGCTAAATATTTTGATCAAGTCAAATGTGGCAAGTATATGCGCATGGCATTAATTTTAAAATTATTAAATATTGAAATGGATTAATTTTTGTGTTTTCAATGTTTAAGAATGACAGAAAAAATCTAAAATAGAGGTTTTTGTATGATGAGAATAGATAAAATAAAAGAAG
>JAAYRJ010000064.1 GCA_012518845.1 Clostridiaceae bacterium | reverse complement strand
GGCACGACATATAATTTTACATCTGTTTGATTAGTCCATTTTTTTAATTTTTCAATGTTTCCCTGGCCCATATAACCAAAATGAGCGTCTTGACCTACTACTAAAGCCTTAACTCCAAGGTCATTACACAGGATCTTAAAATAAAAGTCTTCTGCCGAAATATGCCGAAATTTTTCATCTAGGATGGCTATGAAAGCTTCCTCGATCTTAAGTTTTGCAAAAGTTTCTAGTCGCAGTTCTGAATTTTGGATTAGTCCAGAAAAATTATTGCGTTTCTTAATTTTAGTACCGGGGTGATCCTGAAAAGTAAATATTGATGGAATAATATCCATGTCCTTGCTTGCCCTATGTACTTGTTTGATCAATTCTTGATGACCTAAATGAACACCATCAAAAAAACCAAGGGCGATTGCCCTTTGCTTGTTATTTTTCTCCTTAAGATCTTGCATGAATGGAAAGCTATCATATATCAACATTTTATTTTCGTCAGTTCCTTTTTACATTTGGCTGTAATAAATCAATCATTAAATAAATTTTTGAGATCTTGATTTGTGTACAACACTTTTTCATATCCTTCAAATTCTAGGGTTTGTGGATTAATTTTGGCAAGTGCAATGATTTCATTTTGATAATTTAACCGTATTATATCGCTTTCCAGATTGGTTTTTGCATGAGAATATCTGGTTTCTATTTGGACTGGATCTAATAATATTTTGCGACCATAGGAAACATCTATCAATTGTTTTGAATTAAGTACATAAAAAGGAAAATCTTGCATTGCTTGTTCTATGGGGTAAAAGAACTGTTCGGTTAAAATATTTTTAATTAAACTTTTATCACGATTATTCGAATTAAAAAGATCAAAAAGTTCATCTAAATCAACCGGATTATGGTTAATATTTAAATTCCCTATTTGAACACGCCTTAATTCTTTTGTATATGCTAAACATTTTACAGATTTTGCAAGATCATCTACAAGGGTTCTAATGTATGTACCTTTACTACAATGTATTTTTGCTTCAATCTCCCATTCATCATTAATTTTTACAAGTGGTCCCAATTTTGCAGAATAAATAAAAACTTGTCTTTTTTTTCTTTCAACTTCTTGTCCTGCTCTAGCATATTTATATAATGGTTTACCCTTTATTTTTATAGCGGAGTACATAGGTGGAGTTTGTTCAATTTCACCCAAGAAATTTTGCTCTAAAGAATCATTTAGACTTTTTTCTAGCTCACCCGACAAAATTCTTGCTGTTAAAGTTTTGTTATCAACTTCTGCTATTACCTTACCTGTAAGATCCTGAGTATCAGTAGCTTTACCCAAAACAAACCGTACGAAATAGTGTTTAGTTTGACCTTCAATATATTTAGCAAGCCGAGTGTAACGACCAAAAACTACCGGCAACAGTCCCGTAGCAAAAGGATCTAAGGTACCACAATGTCCTATTTTTTTTATACCTGTTAATACACGCAAGCGTGAAATTACAGAAAAAGAAGTAATATCTTTTGGTTTATCGACTAGAATCAAACCAGAAAATTGTGAATCTGCCATACCTACCCCATTTTTTTAATTATTAATTTGTGGGCTCAACCTTCATAAGTTCATTTGCCTTTTTTATAACCTTGGTTATAATTTCTTGCAAATCAGCATTACCTCTAAAGGTAATGCCTGATGCTCGCGCATGACCTCCACCATCAAAATGCCTGGCTAGAATAGAAGCATCAAAATTTTCGTTAGAGCGTAAATTGACTCTGATTTCGTTTTCAGATATTTCTCTAAATAAAAGAGCCAAATCGATATTTTCTATTTCTCTCAGATCCGAACAAACCCCTTCTAAATCATCTTGAGTTCCATGATTCTCAGCCAAAAACTTTTGGGTTACCCCATACCAAATTATGTTTCCTGCTTCATTTAAGCTGGCATCTTCAAAGATTTTGGCAACTAAGCGAATTTGTCTTAAACTTTTATTGCCAAAAATTGGTTCTACAATTTTGTCTATGGAAATATCCGAACGCATGAGCTGTGAGCATATATAAAAGCAATGAGCTGAAGTATTAGAAAATCTAAGTCCACCCGTATCCCCGTAAATACCAGCTAACAGAGAAATAGAATTATTCCTCTTAAGACTTATAGTTTCCCCTATTGTTGCTTGTGCCTTGAGAAATAACTCGGCTATCATTTCAGATACTGCAGAACGAGCTGGATCAATCCAGGCATAAACATTGCGATTTGCAAATTCCGCCTGCTGAATGAACTCTGCTTTGGTCTTGGCTTCGATTAAATGATGATCAATAATTAAAATATCAACTTGAGAATATTTGTGAATGATTTTTTCTCTATGATTTAAGCGATTTATTGAGTGATGATCTATAAATATTAATAAATCTGGGGTTTTCATTTTAGCTAAATACTCATCACTAAAAACAGTCAATGCTGAATGTTCATAAATAAATTCTAATTTTTTGTTTGGTTCTTCATCAACTACTATTTCAACTTTATGTTTTAACTGCTTTAAAAAATCAGTCAAAGCTGCTACCGAACCCAGAGCGTCTGGATCTGTTCTAACATGTGGTAAGACAACAATGTGCTGTGGTTCTAAACCTAACAGCACATCGAAAATATAGTCAAGATTTCCTATTTTTAGCATTTATTTTCCCTGAATAAAGATCTTTAAATTCATGTATTACGATTTCTTCTATTTTCTTCATCTTGAGCGATAACTTGGTCTATGAGCTTGGACATCCGATTTCCTTCGACAATTGAATCATCGTATGAAAAGCTAATCTCTGGTACAAGACGCAAGCTTACTTCTTGACCAATACGGTAGCGAATAAATTTTTTCGCTCTTTTTAAAACGCCCAAGGTTTCTTCAATTTGATCCTCATCGCCTAAAGCACTAACATAAATAGTTGCATAGCTTAAATCACGACTAACATCTACACCTGTTACAGTAGTAAGTGCTGAGAGTCGTGGATCTTTTATTTCGTTTTGAATAATCTGAGCTGCTACTCTTTTTATTTCTTCACTGACTCTATAGGATCGTTTCATAATTTCTCTTTCCGTTACTAATCTAAATAAGTTTATTTCTAACAAACTCTCGAATAAACTATTATCGTTCTATCTCTTGCATTTCAAAGGCTTCTATTTGGTCATTGATTTTTACATCATTATAATTTTCGATACCAATACCACATTCATAGCCAGATCTTACTTCTCTAACATCATCTTTAAAACGACGCAAAGATGAAATATTACCTTCATGGATTACCACACCATCTCTGACAATTCTTACTTGGGCAGATCGTGTAATAATACCATCTGTGACGTAGGAACCAGCAATAGTACCTGTACCTGAAACATGGAATGTCTCGCGAACTTGGGCATGGCCTAAGACAACTTCTTTGTATTTAGGATCAAGCATACCTTTCATCGCGCTTTCGATGTCATTAATTGCATCATAAATGACACGATACATTCTCAGGTCAACATTAGCTAGATCTGCCATGTCTTGAACACCCGCAGCTGGTCTTACGTTAAAGCCTATAATTACAGCATTAGAAACTTCGGCTAAGCGAACGTCACTTTCTGTAATGGCTCCAACTGCACCATGAATAACTTTTACGTCTATTTCATCATTAGATAGCTTTTCTAAAGATTGTTTTACAGCCTCAACACTACCCTGAACGTCACCTTTGATTATTAAATTAAATTCTTTTACTTCACCTCGTTCAATTTGATCAAACAAGTTGTCAAGTGACATTCTTTGATTTGCAGATAAAGTAGCTTCGCGTTCTTCTGCTTGACGCCTACTTGCAAGGCTTCTGGCAACCTTTTCATCTGTTACTTCGTAGAAAATATCGCCACTTTCAGGAACATCTGGTAAGCCAAGAATTTCGACAGGCATTGATGGGCCTGCTGATTTAACCTGTTCGCCTCTGTCATTTGTCATGGCACGTACATTACCAATTGTTGAACCAACAACCATTGCGTCACCAACTTCGAGTGTACCTCTTTGAATCAAGACTGTAGCAACTGGACCACGACCACGATCAAGCTTGGATTCAATGACTGTTCCTTTTGCTTGACGGTTTGAATTAGCTTTTAATTCCATAATATCTGCAGTTAAGATAATCATTTCTAAAAGCTCATCCATGTTTTCACCTGTTAAAGCTGAAACTTCAACCATGGTTGTTTGACCGCCCCAATCTTCGGACAGTAGTTCGTGTTGAGCTAATTCTTGCTTTACCCGATCTATATTGATACCAGGTTTATCAATTTTATTAATTGCGACAATTATTTCTGTCTCGGCAGCTCTAGCATGATTAATCGCCTCAATTGTTTGTGGCATAACTCCGTCATCTGCTGCAACAACTAAAATAGCAATATCTGTAACTTGAGCACCTCTGGCTCTCATTGTTGTAAACGCTTCGTGACCTGGTGTATCTAGGAATGTAATGTTTCTATCTTGAACATTAACAGTATAAGCACCAATATGTTGTGTTATGCCGCCAGCCTCACCTGCTGTGACTCTGGATTTTCTAATGTAGTCTAAAATGGAAGTTTTACCATGATCGACGTGCCCCATTACAACTACAACAGGTGGTCTTGGTTCTAGATCTTCTTCTTTATCTTCAGAATCATCAAAGAGGATATCTTCTTCTGTTACCTCGACAATTTTTTCTGCTTCAATACCAAAATCACTAGCAATAACAGCTGCAGTATCATAATCAATCTCTTGATTGACCGTAGCCATAACACCATAACCCATTAGTTTTGCAATGACATCAGCAGTTGTTTTCTTAAGAAGTTCTGCCAACTCACGTACGGTTAAAACTTCCGGTAATTTTACATGAGTTAATTGAACAACCGGTTTCTTTTTCTTTTGCTGTTGCTGTTGTTTTCTATGGCTCTTTCTTAATTTTTCTTGCTCTATGTTCCTATTGCGGACTTCGCGGCGACGAGAATAATCTATATCACGATGATCTCTTCCACCCGAAGTTCTCTTATCATGTTGCTTACGATAATCAACCTTAGCATTATTTGTAAACTCTGAGCTAACTTGTGGTGTATATTTTGGATCTTGTCTTTTTTGTTTTGGAGACCTACTACGTCTAGGTGCTTCTTCGCGATCTTTATCCTGAACAAATGGTCTTCTTGATCTTTGTCCATGCTCTTGTCTTGCACCAGTATGTTGTCTATGATCTGTTCTTGTTTGAGATCGATCAGTTTGTTGACGTCTTGGTCTTCTTGAACCTACTGGAGTTGCTTTATTTTTGCCAACATAGCTTCCTTTTTGAGGTCTAATCCGTGGTCCTTTATAACTACTGCCAGTTACTCCTTCATCAACAAGAACCTCACTTTTTTTGCTCTCAGTCTTTTTCGGTTCAGATTTTTTTGCTGTAGCAACTGTTTTAGC
>JAAYRJ010000063.1 GCA_012518845.1 Clostridiaceae bacterium | reverse complement strand
TTTGTTCGTTATTCTACATTAAGCCTTGAACATTGCCGTTAATATCAAGATCTATGTTTTCTGCAGCTGGTTTTTTTGGAAGGCCTGGCATTGTCATTATGTCACCTGTTAAAGCTACAATAAATCCAGCCCCAGCTGAGATACGGACATCTCGCACTGTAATCTCAAAATTTTCTGGTGCTCCTAACAAATTCTGATCATCTGAAAATGAATATTGTGTTTTCGCCATACATACTGGGAAATGTGAAAAACCTAAATCTGTAGCTTGTTGTAATTTTCCTTCCGCCATTTTAGAAAAATTAACTTTTCCAGCGTGATATATTTTTTTACAAATGTTAATAATTTTGTCTTTAAGAGAATCTTCTTCTCTATAAGGAAATTCTAGAGTTGAGTTTTGCTCACATAAAGCAATAAGTTTTTCTGCTAAATCAAGACCACCTTTGCCACCCTTTTGCCAAACTTCTGACAAAGCAAATTGAACTTGATTCTGATTACAAGCTTTTTCTATCAGTTCTAATTCAGCCTCTGTATCACTAGGAAAACGATTTATAGCAACAATAACATTTTGCTTAAATACTTCTGTCAATACTTCAATGTGTCTTAGTAAATTCGGCATGCCTGCTTCTAAAGCAGCAAGATTTTCTTGATTCAAATCTTCATTTGCTACACCACCATGCTTTTTCAGTGCTCTAACAGTTGCTACAAGCACAACAGCATCTGGATTCAAATTATTAGTGCGGCATTTGATATCAAAAAACTTTTCTGCACCTAAATCAGAACCAAAACCTGCCTCAGTAATTGTATAATCATGATAGCTCATTGCAAGTTTTGTTGCCAAAACACTATTGCAACCATGTGCTATATTGGCGAATGGTCCACCGTGTATAAATACAGGAGTTCCCTCAATAGTTTGAATAAGATTAGGTTTCATTGCTTCTTTTAATAGCACTGTCA
This sequence comes from Clostridiaceae bacterium, assembly GCA_012518845.1. Classification (GTDB taxonomy): domain Bacteria; phylum Bacillota; class Clostridia; order Saccharofermentanales; family DTU023; genus UBA5436. Next base: position 1,643 of record JAAYRJ010000063.1, on the reverse strand, counting down.
TAGCACCTTCGGCTTTGAGATCACCCGCAGTCACAGGCTTATTGTCAACGGTATAAGCAACGATCATTTTCTTTAGGCGCCGCTTAAGATCTTCTAATGAGTCTGACAAACAAAGAACAGCCATGACCTCAGATGCAACAGTAATATCAAACCCATCTTCTCTAGGTACACCATCTACCTTCTTACCTAAGCCATTGACGATCTGACGTAACTGCCTATCATTCATATCAACACATCTTTTCCAAACAATATTACGTGTGTCGATTTGAAGCTCATTACCTTGATGAATATGATTGTCCAATAAAGCTGCCAGCAAGTTATTAGCGGCTCCAATAGCATGAAAATCACCAGTAAAGTGTAGATTTAAATCTTCCATTGGTAAGGCTTGGGCATATCCTCCACCTGCTGCTCCTCCTTTAATGCCAAATACTGGTCCTAAAGAAGGCTCACGTAGTGCGATTGCAGCTTTTTTGCCAAGCTGTCTTAATGCATCGCCTAATCCAACCGTTGTAGTTGTCTTACCTTCACCTGCTGAAGTCGGTGAAATAGCTGTAACAAGAACTAATTTATTATCTTTATAGTCCGGTTTTATTGCATCAAGATCAATTTTTGCTTTATACTTGCCATAATTTTCTATTTTGTCTTTGGAAATTTTAGATTCTCTTGCTATCTCAGTAATAGGAGTAAGGGTGCTTCTTTGAGCAATTTCGATATCAGATAAATGGGACATATAATCCTCCTAGCAAACAATTTTTTTTATTATTCAAAAGGAGCAAAGTCCCCAATAACGCCACTCTCTAGGCCTTCTAAATTCGAGAGCCAAATTACGCGACCACTAACTTTTATCAATCCATCTTTTTCCATGGAGATAAGTTCTCTAGAAAACGAGGGACGAGGCATTGCCAATAGACGTGAGACAACTTCTTTTGAAGATGGTAACTCAACCGCTTGAGTTGAAACAATCTGTAATGATTCCTCTAAGGTCATATTTTCCTCAACTAATTGTTGTTCCAATAAATCGAGTAAATATGCAGAAATTTTTTGCCTTAAAGTTCTTTGCGATAATGTATAGATTCTTTTATTTTGGTTAGTAATATGATTAGATAATAAACCAAGTAAATTAGTTAACATATGGGGAGAGCGATTGATCATTTCATATAGATCTGCTTGTTTAACATATACTACTTTGACTGCAGAAACAGCTTCTAAAGTAAACTTATAGCGATTGTCTTTAGCAAAAATCAAATCTTCGCCAAAAGTGTCTCCTGCTTGTAACAAATCTAAGGTAGCGGCTTCACCATCTGCAGAGTATTTTTGCTTTGATACTTGTCCTTCTAAAATGATGCCTACCCCTGAGGATTCTTCCCCTTCTCTGGCAATAAACTCTCCCTTCCAAAATAGATGCACATTAGTTTGCTCGCAATAGTCGCTGTATACATTGTGATTAAGTCCATCAAATAATTCTGTCATGGCGAGAAAATCGCAAAGCTTTTTCATGTGGATCCTTTCAGAAAAAATGGTGCGGATGACAGGATTTGAACCTGCATGCTTTCGGCACTGGAACCTAAACCCAGCGTGTCTGCCAATTCCACCACATCCGCACATAAGAACATTTGTCCGTTGACAAATTCACTAAGAGATTA
>JAAYRJ010000062.1 GCA_012518845.1 Clostridiaceae bacterium | reverse complement strand
TTTTCATAATTTTTTGACTGTATTTGGTCACAATAAAATAAGCGTTATAGTTAATGGATGTAACAAAATTAAAATCTTCGACACTTAGTTCATCCAATGAACCGGCGCGGACAACACCTGCGTTTGAGACCATAACATCTAAACCACCATAAAATGCTACACACATTTTTAAAGCATTTTGCACATCAGATTCATCAGCAACATTAATTTTTACTGGTAAAGAAGTACCTTCACCAAATTCTTGATCAAACTCTTTAGCAGTTTCTTTAGCACCTTCAAAATTTAAGTCTGCTATTATTGTATAGGCACCTTTTTCTACTAAATCTCTTGCTATACCTTGACCTAATCCTTGGGCAGCACCGGTAATAAAAATTACTTTTTCATATACTGATGGTACAAAACGTGGTTCTTCTTCCGTTGTTACAATTGGTTCGTCAGACCCATCATCTAAAATTTGATAATTGTGCATGATATTTTTCATTTGATCCGCGACGATAAATAATATCTCTTGATTTAATAAAACGTAAGCAGGTTCTTTACCATTTTTTTTGACATAACTATTGTAAGCAGAAATTGCCTCATCTGTGTTACTAATATTAATTGTCGAATCTTGATTTAATTTGTATGTTTTTTCATATGGATATGCTTGAATAATTGATCTTGATTTTTTGTTATTGCGCAACATTCTCAGTCTTGGTGCGATTTCCAAAATTTGATTTTTTTGTTCATCGCTAAATTTTTGATAATTTTTATAATAGTTTTCGAAAGTAATATTTGACATCTCGGACACTCCTTATGTACTAAATTATGATATGATGAATCTATACAAAAAAATCTTAGATTTTATGTATATATGGTTCAGTTTAGCATGTTTTGTAATCGATGTTAATTGCTGTCATCAGTGTATTACAAAAACACACTTCTTAAGAAAAATATTTTTAATAGAGGAGTTTCTATTATGTCAGAAAGCTTAAAGTTATTAAATCAATCCCTAAAAGAAAACAGAATTTCTGCTCTTAAAGAAATAGTAAAATCAGAAAAATTTCCTGAGCGAGAACCACGTTATATTAACAACCATATTCATACTACATTTTCTTTTTCACCCTATTCACCGACTGCAGCTGTTTATTCTGCAGCCAAAGCTGGACTTTGTACAGCAGGTATTATAGATCACGATAGTATTGCAGGCGCAGCGGAATTTTTAGAAGCGGGAAAAATTATAGATTTACCAGTGACGTGTGGTTTTGAATTACGTGTTTCATGGAAAGATTCTCCTTTTGCAAATCAGCGTCTCAATAATCCTGATCAAGATGGAGTTGCTTACATGACAATGCAAGGTGTAGCAGCAAAATTTTTCCCAGAAGTTGAAGAGTTTTTAAAACCTTTGCGAGAAAAAAGAAATCAAAGAAATCGTCAAATGATTACAGATTTAAATACACGTCTTTCAGAAGAAATGCAAATAGATTTTGATCAAGATGTGATACCGCTTTCAGAACACGAAAATGGTGGAAGTATTACGGAAAGACATTTGATGTTTGCTTTTGCTAAAAAAATTACCGATAAGCTAGGTAAAGGTGAACCAACAATCAAGTTTCTAAGGGATCAAAATATTGAGCTTTCTGAGAAAAATCTTCAAATGTTACAAGATACTGAATATCCTTTTTATGAGTATGATGTTTTAGGGATTTTGAAATCTTCTTTTGTTCCGCAAATTTTTATTCCGGCGGATGAAGAATTATGTACCCTGGATGAATTTATTGAGTTAGGTAAAAAAATCTCAGCAATTCCTTGTTATGCTTATTTGGGTGATGTTACAGATTCTGTAACTGGTGACAAAGCTGCACAAAAATTTGAAGATGATTTTTTAGATGAGTTATTCGAATATCTTGATCAAAAAGATATAAACGCTGTGACCTATATGCCAGCTCGTAATACAAAAGAACAGCTTGATCGTTTCAAAAAGCTTTGTGATCAACATAATAAATTTCAAATTTCGGGTGAAGATATTAATTCTCCAAGACAGGATTTTATTTGTTACGCTATGGAAAATCCAGAATTCGCAAATTTGATTGATTCGACTTGGGCTTTGATAGCACATGAAAAAGAAGTTAGCAAGGACAGTGAAAAAGGTTTCTTTGGACCTGAGATCGTTAATAATTATCCAAATGTCAAGGATCGTATTGATTACTTTAAATCTCTAATCAAATAGTTAAATCTTAAAAAAATTAGATGTACCTTAGTGATAAAACAAGTAGTTAAACAAGAATGAGACGACAAAGAATTGCCTTATATATTTGATGAATGGAGAAAAGTTAATGGAAAAAATTAAATGGGGTATTCGTGGTACTGGACATATTGCTAATCATTTTGCACAAGGATTGCAAGAGAATAAGGACTCAATAATTCAAGCTGTTGTATCCCGTAATTTAAACTCAGCTAAAGAATTTTCAGAAAAATATAATGGTGAATTAGTGTTTGATGATTTTGATCAAATGTTAAAAGAAGCTGACATTGATGTTCTATATATCGCAACTCCAAACAACTTTCACTATTCTGAAATCATGAAGGCGCTTGATGCAGGTGTCAATGTGCTCTCCGAAAAACCAATGGTAGATAATCATAAGCAATTTTCTGAGGTGATAGCCAAAGCAAAAGAAAAAAACCTCTTTTTATTAGAAGGTATGTGGACGAGATTTTTTCCAGCTATGAAACAAGCAGTAGCTTGGATTGCTGAAGGAAAAATTGGTGAAGTAATTAATGTTAGTGCAGATTTTTCATATGCTTTAGATCCAGAAAAAGATCAACCTTGGAAAGCAGAGAATGAAAATAATGCAGGCGCTTTGAGGGATGTTGGAATTTACAGTATTGCCTTTGCTGATCAATTCTTTCCGCAAAAACCCAACAAAATTGAGTTTTCAATGACCAAAGAAAATGAGGTAGACCAACGCACTCATCTGTTCTTCGATTATGGGGATGGAAAAGTTGCATTTTTGAGTTGTGGCTTTACACATCATGGAAGTAGCACAGCAGAAATTGTTGGAAGTACAGGTAAAATCCAAATTGGTCCAGAGTTTTGGCGACCCACAACTGCAAAAATTATTCGTAAATTAGATGTAGAAGAAGAATTCCATGAGCCATATCTTGCGACAGGTTTTCAATTTGAAGTGGCCGAAGTTGTACGCTGTCTACGCGCAGGTCTAAAAGAATCACCAGATTTTACTTGGCAAACTTCAGAACGAATAGCAGATATTATCGAAGAAGTCAGAAAAGATGGTGGCATTTTCTACGATTCAGATAAGGACAATGAAGTATGAAGTATTTTTTAGCACATGATTTAGGAACTTCTGGTTTAAAAAGCAGCTTGTTCTCATCAGAAGGTCAATTAATAAAAAGTGTTTTGCAAGAATATCAAGCAGATATTCAAGGTAGAGAAGCCACCCAAAATCCTTTGATTTTGCTTCATGCAGTGATAAAGGGCTCACGTCAATTAGCTAATGTAGTAAACAATCAAGATATTTTAGCTATGTCTTTTTCTGCACAAATGAATGCTTGCCTTTTAGTTGATGAAAATGGTGATCCCCTACATGATACCTTAATTTGGGCAGATACAAGAGCTGAGGAACAAGCTGATCAGTTGATAGATAAATTAGGTTTTGATCGGATTTATAAAATAACTGGTAATCGTGCTTCAGCAAATTACAGCCTATATAAATTGATGTGGCTACGTGATCATAAACCAGAAATTTATAAAAAGGCTTACAAGATGTTGCAAGCTAAAGATTATGTTTCCTTCAAATTGACAGGCAATATGGTGACTGATCATTCTGATGCATCTGGTACTGGTGCCTATGATATTAATCAAGGAATTTGGTCAGATGAAATCATTAATGCTGCAAATGTAGAAAAAGATTTATTTCCGGATATCATTAATTCAATTGAGCCAGTTGGTAAATTATTGCCTGAGATGGCAGAACAAATGAACTTGTCTGGGGATACGCTAGTTGTAGCTGGTGGCGGTGATGGTCCTTGTGCAACAGTCGGAGCTGGTTGTATAGGCAATGATGAGTTTTATTTAACTTATGGAACTTCAGCTTGGATTGGAGGCACAACTGATGAACCAGTCTTTGATCCAAATTATGCTCTGTTTTGTTTTTCCCACATAATTCCAAATAAATTTATGCCACTTGGTACAATGCAAGCTGCAGGAACTTCATATAAATACCTTAAAGATTTGTTCGAAGATTTTGAACTTTCGGCAAAAGATTATGATCAGCTAGCCAATGAAGTACCTATTGGTTCTGATGGGCTTGTTTACTTACCTTATCTTATTGGTGAAAGAAGTCCAATCTGGGATCCTAAAGCCTCGGCAGCTTTTATTGGGATTCGCCACCATCATGATAAGTCTTACTATGCAAGAGCTGTTCTCGAAGGAATTGCTTATAATTTAGAATGGATTTTACAATCTTTTCGTCAGACAAAAGATATTAAAGAAATGGTTATTACAGGTGGAGGCGCTATATCTCCTATCCTCAGACAAATCTTTGCAGATATATTAAATGTTGATTTTATTGTGCCCCAGAATATTCAAGAAAGTACTAGTATTGCTGCAGCAATAATGGCAGGTATTGGTAGTGGCTATTATTCTGATTTTTCTGTTTTAGAAAAATTTCTAATAATGAAAGATAAAACAAAAGCTAATCTGGAAAATGTGGAAAAGTATCAAAATTATATTCCAATTTTTCAAAAAAGCTATCTAAATCTAAAAGATGTAATGACTGATTTAGATAACTTACGCTAAAAAATGTTTAAGAAAAAAT
>JAAYRJ010000061.1 GCA_012518845.1 Clostridiaceae bacterium | reverse complement strand
TATACAAAAAGATTCAGGGGAGTCGCCGCTAGCGACTGAGAGGACTAAAAACGAAGTCGACCCTAGAACCTGATCCGGATAATGCCGGCGGAGGGAGAATTATTTAACGTACACTTTTACCTCCGCATCAATGGAGGTTTTTTTATGAAGCAAAATCTCAAAAAAGCGATACCAACAGTTATTACAATTTGTTTGATTTTGGTTTTGTTCCAAACATTAACTAGTTTGGGTATTATCAAAGATTTTGTTATTCCTGCACCATCAGCTGTTATTAAAGCTTTGGTAACAGAACATTCTATCCTAAAAGACCATATTATAACTACAACTTTAATCTCTATCTTAGGGCTTGCTATTGCAATACCTTTTGGAGCTTTGACAGCGATTTTACTCCATCAAATACCAATACTTTATCGAGCATTTTATCCACTTATAATTGCTTCACAAACTATACCAACTATCGTAATTACACCCATAATTGTAATTATGTTTGGTTTTGGCGTGTGGCCACGTCTATTGGTCGTAATCTTAGTTTGTTTTTTTCCACTAACTATTAGTTTTCTACAAGGTTTAGCTGAAATTGATCCTGATATACTACGTCTAATGAAAACTATGGATGCAACTACAAACCAAACACTTTATCATGTCTTAGTTCCTGGCGCATTGCCATCATTTTTTGCTGGACTTAAAATTTCTGCAACTTACAGCGTTACTTCTGCTGTTTTATCAGAATGGTCTGGCTCTGGTCTAGGGCTTGGGATCTATTTGATGCGAACCAAAAGATCATATGCCTATGACAAAATGTTCGCTTCTATTGTTTGGATTATAGGTCTAAGTTTAATAATTTATTTTGCTGTTATTTTACTTGAATATTTAATAATTCCCCAAAAAAAGTATCAGACTGTTAACTCATCAAAGTAATAGAAAAGTAATAGAACAAAATCAACCATAATAGAAACGAAAAGGAGATTATTATGAATTTACTTCTAAACTACTTTAAGAACAAGAAATTTTTTAAAACATTAATTATAGGTACAGTTATTTTATCATTATTTGTAGTGCTTGTTGCATGCCAATCTGATAATACACCCGAAAGCGAAACCGTTGAAGAAACTGAGCAAACTGAAAATCATGAAACATTAGATGCTCAAACAGAAAAAGAAGAAAGTGAACAATCAGCAGATGACCAAGATGGAGAAGACAAAACTTCAGATGAATTAACACAAATTACTTTTGCTCTAGACTGGTTACCAAACACTAATCATTCAGGTCTTTATTTAGCTCGTGATCTTGGCTTCTATGAGGAGGAAGGATTAGAGGTTGACCTTGTGATGTCTGATATGAATTTTATCGAAATGGTTGCTGTTGGTTCGGCCGAGCTTGGTATAGCAAGCCAAGAACAAATTTTACAAGCTAGAGCTTCATTTGCAGAAGTACCAGTCGTTGCAGTTGCAGCAATTATGCAACACAACACCTCTGGTTTTGCATCACCTGTTGATAGGGAAATTAAATCTCCTGCAGATTTTGCTGGCAAGACTTATAGTGGCTGGGGTACCGACTTAGAATTAGCTTTTATTTCACATTTGATGGATGCTGATAATGCAAGCATCGAAGATGTAGATATCATCACCATGAGTGCAACCAATTTTATCCAGAGTATGGAAATCGAAGCAGATTTTGCTTGGATTTACTGGGCTTGGGATGGTATTTTATCTGAATACTCAGATTATCCAATTGATTTTATCTTGCTACAAGATATTGTGCCAGACCTTGATTTTTACTCCCCCAATATTATTGCAAGCGAAGCTTTGATTGAAGAAAATCCAGATTTGATTTCTGCTTTTTTAAGAGCGACTAAAAAAGGCTATGAATACGCAATTGACAATCCAGAAGAAGCTGTCGATGCACTCATAAATGAAGCACCAGAGCTTGAACGAGAATTTTTACTAGAAAGCCAAGATTATATCAACACTCAATATATTGCTGATGCTGATACTTGGGGACAAATGACAGATGAACGCTGGCAAACATTTTACGACTGGATGTTAGAAAATGACTTATTAGAAAGTGAACTTGATCTAGAGGAGGCATATACCCTTGAGTTTATTCCAGAGTAGTCAAACAAAAAATGAAAACAATTTAAATAGCTCAGCTCATCAAGATACTGTTTCAGACGAATCAGTGGATCAGCAATCTAAAAAAGAGCTTAATGAGAAATCAATAGTTCTCTCCACTGACGATCTTTCACGTCGATTTGCTAATGAAACAAAGCCTGTTTTTTCAAATGTAGAATTTGAAGTTCATGACGGTGAATGTGTTGCAATTTTAGGTCTTTCAGGTGCTGGCAAAACAACTTTATTTAATGTGTTAGCTGGGCTTGATCAACCAGATACTGGTCAAATTCAGCTAGAAAAACAATTAGGTTACATGTTTCAAAAAGATTTGTTAATGCCTTGGAAGCGGGTAATTGATAATGTGTCATTACCCTTGGTATTAAAAGGTGTAAATAAAAAAACTGCCCACAAAGAAGCCAAACAACATTTTCCAGCTTTTGGTTTGTCAGGTTTGGAACAACGTTATCCTAATGAAATTTCGGGTGGAGAAAGGCGGAGGGCTTCTCTCTTACGAACATATTTAACAGGCAGTGAAATACTTTTGTTAGATGAACCATTTACAGGTGTAGACGCTGTGACAAGAGTAGATTTACAAGAATGGTTGAGAAATTTAGTTAATACAAAAAACCTTACTCTGGTTCTAATAACTCATGATCTAGATGAAGCCATCAGACTTGCTGATCGAATTTATGTACTTCAAATTGGCACTCCTTCACAGCTAAGTGAATCAATTGAAGTAAACTCTGCTTCCAAAAAAACTATTTTCACACGTTTGATGGATTTACTTTATAAGAAAATTGACTAAACTAAATGACAACTAAATAATTTATGTTTGACATTTCAAAATATCTAAACTATGATGAACTCAATTATTTTTGAAAAGGAGATTACATTAATGTTTATTACTAAACAATCTTGGCAATGGTGGCGACGTTTAGTGAGCTGAACATTTTTGGGCAGGCTCGCTACATTCATGAACGAATAAACGGAGCCTGTGCTGGTGTAATTTTTAACAAGGGACACTGCATAGAAGACAGTGTCCCTTTTCTTTTGTCCAACAAGAGGCTCTATAATAAAAATAAAATTAGAAAATATAGGAGCAAAACATGAAAACTAAAAAAATGGAAACAGGATATTTTGGAAAATTTGGCGGACAATTGGTTCCTGAAGAGATAGCGAAAGAATTAAATAAAATCGCTGACTTTTATACTAAAATTAAAGACGATCCTGAATTTAAAGAGGAGCTAGCAAACTATTTAAAAGATTACTCAGGTAGAAAGACTCCACTTTATTATGCAGATGTGTTAACAGAAAAATTAGGCGGAGCAAAAATTTATCTCAAAAGAGAAGATCTTAACCATCTTGGTGCTCACAAGATGAACAACGTTATGGGTCAAGTTCTTTTGGCAAAAAGAATGGGTAAAACCAGAATCATTGCCGAAACAGGTGCAGGTCAACACGGAGTTGCAACTGCTGCCGCCGCCGCAAAGTTTGGTATGGAATGTGTCGTCTATATGGGGCAAAAAGACTTTGATAGACAAAAGCTTAATGTGTTCCGTATGGAATTAATGGGTGCCAAATGTGTAGCAGTAACAACAGGCGGTGCAGGGTTAGCTGAGGCAGTTGATCAAGCTTTTATCGATTTAGCCGAAAATATAGACACTACCTTTTATTTAGTTGGATCTGCTGTTGGACCTCATCCTTATCCAATCATGGTTCGAGACTTTCAATCAGTTATCTCAAAAGAAATGAAAGAACAAATTTTAGAAAAAGAAAATCGCTTACCAGATGCAGTCCTTGCCTGCATCGGCGGTGGATCTAATTCAATGGGCTCCTTCTATAATTTTATCGAAGACGAAAATGTAAGATTAATTGGTGTTGAAGCGGCAGGTAAAGGTCTAGATACAGAAAAAAATTCTGCCTCAATTAATGTTGGTAGACCACTCGATCATCATGGCATGCATACTTATTTTACTACAGATAAAGAGGGTAAACTTAGAGACACCCATTCTGTTTCTGCAGGACTCGACTATCCAGGTATTTCACCAGAACACTCCTACCTACATGAAACTGGGCGCGCGGAATATGTTGCGGTTACAGATGAAGAGGCATTAGAAGGTTTCAAACTTCTTTCTTATACAGAAGGAATAATACCTGCTCTAGAATCAGCACATGCTGTTGCTTATGCCGCAAAAATTGCACCAGAAATGTCTA
>JAAYRJ010000060.1 GCA_012518845.1 Clostridiaceae bacterium | reverse complement strand
TACCCTTATTGTTTACGACCATACTTTTACTATTAACCTTGTTTTTGACTTTGCCAATTTTTCGGATCAAAGAGATTGAAATCCATGGCGTAAATCATATTCCAATTGAAAAAATATATGCAGCATCTGGAATCAGCGAGAATCAACATTTTTTGTCTGGCATGGGAGGAAGTTTAAAGGATTTTTTTTCTGGAACATATAGTGATGCAGAGCAACAAGTATTAAGTAAAATCCCAGAAGTAAAAGATATAAAAATTTATTTTTCTTTTCCAAGCAGAATTACTTTTGAAGTAGAAGAAAAAATAGAAATCGGTTTTATTAAAATCCCTGATGGATATTGCACCATAGATAGTAATGGTGAAGTGGTTTCTTTACTAAAAACATTACCAGATGCATTGCCAATTATTGAAGGCATTGTTGTAAAAAATGCTACGGTAGGAAAAAGAATTGAAGTGTTAGAAGAAGAATATTTGATTAATGCTATGTATGCAATGACAGCCTTAATTGAAGCAGATTATCTGTTGGATGGGGAAAAATTAATCAACAATGTTAAAAAAATAGAAGCAACAATCAATGAAGAGATTTTTTTGACTCTGCAATTAGACGACAAAGAGTTTTTGATCCAATCTGATAGATCGCATGATTTAGTTTCTGATTTTATTTGGTTAAAGCAGATAATTAATGAAGGTACTTTATCAAATGTTAATCAAGGCATTATTGATTTAAGAGGTAAGCATAAAACTTTCCGTGAAAGTTACAGATTAGATATAAAAGAAAATCCAACGGAAAATTTAGATGATAATAACGACGATAATTTAGACACAAGTGCTGGATTAGAAGAAACAGAAAGTACTGAAATCGAAACATCAGACTTTCAATAATAATGGCATCAATATTTGTTTGAAAATCAAGTAGTAAGGTTGCTTAAAAAGAGCAAATTGTAGTAGATTGAATAAAAGAATCTTGTAATGATAGGTTAATAAGGTTGTAATTACCGCAAAGGAAATGTAATAATTTGAGTTGTTGTAGTTATTTTATTAGTGTAAAATTAGTATTATCATTTATTTACATAATAGAAAATATGTTACTCAATAAACAATAAATAAACAAGAAGTAAACTTGTCATAACGTGTTAAAAGTTCGAAAGGAGCTATGAATCTAGATGGATTATAATATGAGTTTTGGTATGGATGAACATCAAGGTGCAATAATTAGGGTTATTGGCGTAGGTGGTGGTGGATGTAATGCTGTTGACAGAATGATCGAAAACGCTGTTCAAGGAATTGAATTTATAGCTGTAAATACGGATGTTCAGGCTTTACAAAGATCAGAAGCGCAAGTCATTATACAAATTGGCGAAAAAGTAACGCGTGGTTTAGGCGCTGGCGCAAATCCTGAAATAGGACAAAAAGCTGCAGAAGAATCTGCTGAGGAAATAGAAGAAGCGATTGCTGGTTCAGACATGTTATTTGTAACTGCTGGTATGGGTGGTGGTACCGGGACTGGTGCTGCTCCTGTTGTTGCACAAATTGCAAAAAAATTAGGGATTTTAACTGTCGGAGTTGTAACACGTCCTTTCCGTTTTGAAGGAGCAAGACGTTCTCAGAATGCTGAGAAGGGAATTCGTGAGTTGGAACAATATGTTGACTCTCTGGTTATTGTACCAAACGATAAATTGCTTGAAATTGCAAGTGAAGATACAACTATGAATGAAGCTTTTGGTCTAGCAGATCGAGTTTTACGCTTTGGGGTTACAGGTATATCCGATTTAATTGCAGTACCTGGTCTTATTAACCTAGACTTAGCGGACGTGCGTAGAGTCATGACTAATGCAGGTATCTGTCATATGGGAATTGGTTCAGCATCTGGAGAAAGCAGAGCTGCAACGGCTATCAGACAGGCAATCAATAGTCCACTTTTAGACACAACTATTGACGGTGCAAATGGCGTTATTGTTAATGTCACTGGTGGTATGGATATGAAAATTAAAGAGATTGACGAGGCTGTTTCACAAGTTAGAGACTCCGCTTCGCCTGATGCAGATATTATTTTTGGTGCTGTTATTGACGAAAATTTAAATGATGAACTTATGATCACTGTTATTGCTAGTGGTTTTGCTCAGACATCATCGCAAAGCCGTGGTGGTCAAGTAAGTTATGCAGGTTACGATCGAAGACGTGAAAGTCCAGCTCCACCGAAAAAAGAAAAAAATGATGCTGCTTTTGACTTTTTAAGAACTTCAGAGCGTAAGGACCAGTTAAACCGTCGTCGGGTTGAGTCACAAAATGGACATGATCATAGAGAAGATGGAGGATTTGGTTTACCAAAGGTTTCGCCTGAGACCGAAACTAGCTCTGCTAGAACTCCTGCACCCTCACGAAATATTGAGGAAGAAGAAAATGAAGTTGCAGATCTAGTTAATCGTGTGTCTGAAGATACGAAAACATCCTCTGAAAGGACAGAATCTTTAGAAGAACAACCTAAATCAGAGAAACCAAAACGAGAAAAAACAACTCGTCCAGGTAGAATCTTACCTTGGATTTTACAGGATGATGAGGATTTTGACGAATAAGCCGGCTTTATTTTAGGTTAATTATCAGCTCCATAGAAGATTTTTTATTGCCGATTGTTAAATTACAATCGGCTTTTTTGAATGGTAAAGTATATACTCTGGGTGTTAGTACTTTACAAGATATGATAGATGATGGAGTACCATTTAGAGAAAGAAATATTGCAAATGCTGGTGAACCAACTGAAATAGATGAATGTATAGGGGATGGAGAACACGAATATCACATGAGAAAACTTATGTATATGGTTGATTCAGAAAAGTATTTTGGTCAATCAAGCTATCGGTTTGAATTTTTAAATGGTGAACTAGACTATGTTGCTATTAATTTAAAATAATAGAAAACGATTAATATTTTATATAACTCCAAAAGCCTGCTACTAAGCGGGCTTTATATTTTTCATTGTGCCTGCCAAAGAAATAATGTTATAATTCTATACAGGTTTGAGCATGATTACTTCCTAAAGCCAATATTAAGGTACTTTACAAAAAGCTTTTTACAGTTTGAAATAATTTATTTTTTATTATTTTTAATGCAAATAAAAATTGAAATGGAGTGCTATTATGAAATGTCCTTATTGTGGTCACACAGAAGATCGTGTTAGTGATTCTAGACAAATAGATGATGGCGAAACCATACGTAGACGACGCGAATGCTTGGCATGTAAGCAGAGATTTACCACCTATGAAAAAGTAGAAAAAGCAAACTTTTTCGTCATCAAGAAGGATGGAAGTAGACAACCGTTTGAACGTGATAAATTAATAAAAGGAATTTTAACAAGCTGCACAAAAAGACCAGTGACGATGAAACAAATAGAAAATATTGTTACTCAAATTGAAACATTAAATAATAATACTCATCGTCAAGAAGTACCCTCAAAGGAAATCGGCGAACAGGTTATGGCTCACCTTAAAGATATTGATCAGGTAGCATATATACGTTTTGCTTCTGTATATAAGGAGTTTGAGGATTTACAGTCTTTTACTAGAGAACTACAAACTATGACGGATGATGATTCACCTGACTCTCAAAACAACGAAGATAACTAAGAATAAATCAGAAATTAGAATAAAGGTAAGTAATGACAAAAGTGTTAATTGTAGATGATGACCCCAACATAAATGAATTGGTAAAGATTTATTTTGAAGCTGACGGTTTTAAAACCATTTCGTGTTTAGATGGTGACACAGCTTTAAAAATTATTGATGAGCAAGATCCAGACTTTATCATTTTAGATCTAATGTTGCCGGGCATGAGTGGATTTGATGTCTTACGTGAATTGCGTAAAGATTCTGATGTTCCAGTAATAATGCTGACAGCTAGGGGTGATACTCTTGATCAAGTTGTTGGTCTAGAGCTTGGAGCAGATGACTATGTCACCAAACCATTTGAACCACAAGAATTAATCGCTAGAGTCAAAGCGATTTTAAGAAGAGTTAATAGAGAAAATCAAAACTCAAATCAAAATTCTCAAGAAAAAACAAAAGACGATAAAATCATTGTTTATCCAGATTTTATTTTGGACAAAAATAACTATACATTGCAAATTGGTGATGTATCGTATTCACTGCCACCAAAAGAGTTAGAGCTTCTATATTTTTTAGCTTCTAATCCTAATCATGTCTATAATCGTGAACAATTGCTGGAGAATATTTGGGGATTCGATTATTTTGGTGAATCAAGGACAGTTGATGTTCATGTAAAAAGGTTACGTGAAAAACTAGATAAACATCCACATCCTGCTTGGGATTTGGTTACCGTTTGGAGTGTAGGCTACAAATTCGAAGTGTATGAGCAAAATTGAGCCAAGGAAAAAACAGACTAAATCTTTTCATAAATTAAGTATTTATAGGAAAACGTTATTCGGGATGATTTTTACCATATTATTCATCCTTTTTGTTCTTGCAGTTATTTATTCTTTCTTTAATTCAAGAGCTAGAGTTGATCAGTTAGAGATACAGCTTCTAAGTTCTGCTCAAGCTTCCGCCGAAAGAGTTGAGACTAGGATGGACTCTCAATATGTAAACCTGATTTCTGCTGAAGAAAAGGATTATTTAGCATTTGCTGCAAAATCAACTGAAAGTATTATTTGGTTAATCAATAGTGAAGGTGGAATTATTTATTATTCCTCCTTACCTAATAGAAGTAGAGAGTCTCTAAAAAGAACAGCTGATGATTTTGAATATACTTATTATTTGGAACCTGAGATGTTAAACACAGGTTCTATTTCAAGTCATGGCAAATCTGTAATCGGAGATTTTTATGAAGTTTTACCTGATAGTGTTGAGTGGTTAAGTGTTTCTTATCCATTAAATAGTGATTATGGCTATAGCGGAGAAATAATTTTACACTATTCCTTAGGAGAAAATGCATTTTCATTTATTAGGGCAGAAAAAAGTCTTTGGATTTCTTTTGTAATTGCTTTTGTTGTTGCAGTGATTGTAATTATTCTACTTTCTAATAACATAACGAGACCAATTTCGAAAATTGTTAAAGTTGCAGAAGAAGTTTATCATGGAAATTTAAAAACACGAGTAGTTCTAAATGATGAAGATCCCATGTATATTCATGAATCATCTGAATATCAAGAGGATGATCTAATGATTTTGGTTCGCACAATGAATACAATGATTTCGAAATGGGAAAAACAAGAAAATGAACGCAACGATTTTATGTCTTCAATATCGCATGATTTGAGAACACCCTTAACATCTATTAAAGGATTCTTGGGTGCAATAGAGGATGGAACTATCCCTTATGAAAAGCGTGATCATTATCTAAATATTGTTTATCAAGAAGTTGAGCGTCTTCAAAATCTAATTGAAAACTTATTTAATACCTTTACAATTGATCAACAACAAGAATTAAAACAAGGTGTTTTTGATATAGAAATTTTGGTGCAAGAAGTAATCTCGAGTTTAGATCCCATGATTAACAATAAGTCTATTCATATTAATGTAGATTCTCGTCTATCTGATGATGAAATCTCGGTACTAGGAGATAGGGATGCGATTCATCGTGTGATATATAATATTTTAAGTAATGCAGTTAAATTTACGCCAGAATCTGGTTTTATTAGGGTTGAAATTATTTTAAAGGGAGAAGATCATATTTCAATTTCTATTGAGGATAATGGAGAAGGAAT
>JAAYRJ010000059.1 GCA_012518845.1 Clostridiaceae bacterium | reverse complement strand
TAATACTAAAATAATTTCATTATATTTTTGAGGCCAAGTACCATAAACCAAATCATATTGTTTGGTTAATATTTCATTGACAGGCTCACCATTATTACCTGGTAAAATTTCCTGCCAAAGATTTGTATTAAACATTCCCATACCCATAGAATCAAAACTCGAACTAAGCGATTCTAGATTGGACATAGTAGAACTGCCCATCATGGATTCCATTCCAGACATATCGGTTCCCATATGTTCCGTGATGATATTTTGTAATAATTCTTGAGAATCTGATTTAACTATGTTTCCATCAACATTCTTTGTGTATACATTAAGAGCTAAATCATAAGAATACTGTACGCCAGTTATAGCTTTTTCTAGACTATCCTCATCATCTTTGCTAATTTCTTTTTCTAGATAGGTTTTAAAAGATTTTAAATCATTTTCATTGCTATCTAAATTGCTAAAGGAAAATATCATGTCATAGATAGCTGTCTTTTTGTATACAGCATCTTTATCATGATCCACCTCTGAACTACCAACATTCATAAATGTTTCCATCAAAGTAGAAAGATCAACAGAAGATTCTTCTATTCTCAATGGATAAGAAGATAAGGCATCTTCCTGTACTGTATTTATATAATTCGTCGTGCCTTGAGAAACAGCTAATATTAAAGCGATTCCCATAATACCAATACTGCCTGCAAAAGCTGTTAAGGTCGTTCGGCCTTTTTTGGTGAATAAATTCTTTAATGACAACATAAAGGCTGTCGCAAAAGACATAGAAGGTTTTTTTACTACTTTTTGATTGGTATCTTGTTCTTCAATTTTTTCTAAAGGTTTTGAATCATCTGTTATTTTTCCATCTAGCATTTGTATAATTCTAGTAGAAAACATATGCGCCAAATCTGCATTATGGGTAACCATAATAACAAGACGATCTTTGGCGACTTCTTTTAATATCTCCATGACCTGCACGCCTGTTTCGGAATCTAAGGCGCCTGTTGGTTCATCAGCTAAAATAATATCCGGATTATTTACCAATGCACGTGCGATGGCCACTCTTTGCATCTGACCACCAGAAATTTGATTTGGTCTTTTATTTAATTGATCGCCCAGACCAACCTTTTCTAAAGCATCAATTGCCATTTTTTTACGTGTTTTTTTAGATACTCCCGATACAGTAAGTGCAATTTCCACATTTTGTAATACCGTTTGATGGGGAATTAAATTGTAGCTTTGAAAAACAAATCCAATCGAATGATTTCTGTAAGTGTCCCAATCTCTATCCTTAAAGCCTTTTGTCGATTTACCATTGATGATTAAATCACCACTCGTGTATTGATCTAATCCACCAATAATATTAAGCAAAGTTGTTTTTCCGCAACCAGATGGTCCGAGTATGGATACAAATTCACTTTTTCTAAATTTCATGCTGACGCCTTTTAAGGCTTCAACTGGCTTATCTCCTGCGGGATATTCTTTTACGACGTTTTTTAATTCAAGCATGGATGTCTTTTCCTTCAATATTTGTTAATAATATATTTCTTTCTGCATTCCAATATATAAGATTGGCATTACTTTTGTTATGGTTTTTGTTACTATTCTGCTGTTTTCAATAAACAAAAAAACAATAATTTTTATTTAGGTGCATTCCATTGTTGATGCTATATCAAGAATTTTGTTCATTATTCTTATGAATTCTTTTGCATCTTTTTCACCTAAGATTTCAAACATTTTGCAAATTTGATTAATCACTTCTTGATAATGTGCATTGGCACTTTCTTTACCTAAAGACGTTAGTGAAACTAAAATTCTTCGCCTATCAGCTTTGTCTATTTGCCGCTCTATAAAACCTTTATTTTCGAGATTGTTTAATATGCTTGCAACTCTAGCTGAACTGATTTGCATAATTTCGCTAATCTCACCTGGTAAAGCATTATTTTTTCGATCACGCAAAAATAAGAGAGTAAAAATTTCTCCCCGCAGGCTTTCATCAATGATTTGTTGATGATTAACTTTTTTCATTTGATAATTTGTTTGAAAAAATTGTTCAGCAAGATTTTTATAGGACAATTAAATTTCTCCTTCAGGGCAAGTTATGAATAAAGCTACATTTGCTATTTCTGTAAGAAGTTAACACCGTTAGATAATTATGTCAATACTGTGCTTTAATCTGTATCTTTGCACAATATATGATTTTATTTTAGGTTTATAAAAGTATATTTTTTTATTTGAAGTCTTTTTTCTTATTTAGGAAAATCTGACTAAAATTAGTAGCTATTTATTATTAATTCTCAGTAATTGCATTTTTTATAAATAAAATGCTTGACAAAAGTTTGCAGTTGAAGTGTACTAGGTAAGTATT
>JAAYRJ010000058.1 GCA_012518845.1 Clostridiaceae bacterium | reverse complement strand
TTACATATATCTAACCATTTTTGATAAAGAGCATCTGCAGAACCTGCTTCTATTTCATATGGTCTTACACGTAATAATAGGGTCATGAGTAAATCGCCTAAAACTACGGCCTGGATAGCATGATGTAACATGGGTAATGTGAACGTTATACCAGAATGTCTTTCGATCCCTGTAGCTGAAACTGCAATTACAGGCACATGTCCTAATTGTGCATCGTTCAAAGCTTTTCTTAAAAAGGCTACATAATTAGTCGCTCTACAGCCACCACCCGTTTGTGTTATTACAAAAGCTGTCTTATTGACATCATATTTACCACTTAAGAGTGCATTCATTAATTGTCCAACTACAATAATGGTTGGATAACAGGCATCATTATTGACAAATTTCAACCCAACTTCTATATCTTCAGCACTTGCTTCTTCTAAAATTTCAATATTTAAATTATGTCGTCTTAAAGCAGGCTCTAGCAGAGAAAAATGAATAGGAGCCATTTGGGGCGCAAGAATTGTATAATCCTCACTCATCTCCTTAGTAAATTCTACTTTTGGTCTGGCATATGAATTTTCTGCCTCTATAACTGCTTGTTCAGCTTCATTTTTTGCGTCAATCAACTTGTCGCGTTTTTCCATTACTTTTGCTCGTTCATTCATCGCAACCTTGAGAGATCGCAACCTAATTCTAGCTGCACCAAGATTAGAAGTTTCATCAATCTTGAGGCAAGTATAAAGCTTATCGTGAGCAGTTAATATTTCTTCAGTTTGATCTGTGGTGATTGCATCCAAGCCACAACCAAATGAATTGAGCTGAACTAATTCTAGCCTTGGATTTTTTGCAACTACAGCAGCGGCTTCATAAAGTCTAGTATGATACATCCACTGATCTACCACTCTTATTGGTCTTTCTAAAACACCAGGTTCAGCAAGAGCATCTTCTGAAATAACAGCCATACCTAAAGAATTAATTAACTCAGGGATTCCATGATTGATTTCTGGATCAATGTGATAAGGTCTACCAGCTAAGACGATAGCTGACTGGTCTTTTTCTTCTAATTCTTTTAAGATTCTTTGACCTTCTTTTGCAATGTCTTGTTTGTACAATTCAAGTTCTGCATAACCATTCTTAACTGCTTTTTTCATTTGTTTGAAAGTTATTTCAGAAAAACCAGCTTCATGTAAAGCTTCTAATAATTTCTCTGCTAATTTTTTCGGATGGTGCAATGCTAAGAAAGGATTTAAATACGTTATTTTACCTTCTAAAATTAGATCAACATTATTTTTTATTACTTCAGGATAAGAAGTTACAATCGGACAATTAAAATGATTGTTGGCATTTTTATTTTCATCAATTTCATATGGAATATCAGGATAAAAAATTACATCTATACCTTTTTCAATTAAATCCATAACATGACCATGAGCCAATTTTGCAGGATAGCAAACACTCTCTGACGGAATTGAATCAATACCTTTATCAAAAATTTTGTGACTTGAACGAGCTGACAGTACAACTTCAAAACCTAATTCGCTAAAAACAGTGTGCCAAAGTGGATAATTTTCATAAATATTTAAAACTCTTGGTATTCCTATCTTGCCATACTTGTTTTTTGGACTTGGCTTGGACTGATAATAGGCAAATGTTCGCTTATATTTGTAATCGTACATATTAGGCAATCGTTCAGTCTTTTTGCTGATACCAGCTCCACGTTCACATCTATTACCAGAAATATGCTTTACACCTGATGGGAAAGTATGAATAGTTAACTGACAATTATTTTGACAAAGTTTACAATTTGTTATCTTTGTTTTCATGTCAAAATTATTAAGTTCTTCAATATCTAAAATAGTTGATTTGGATTCTTTATCCCAATTTTCTTTTGCAATCAAGGCAGAACCAAATGCACCCATCAAGCCAGCTATGTTTGGTCTAATAACCTCCCTACCAGATATTCGTTCAAAAGATCTAAGGACAGAATCATTGAGGAAAGTACCACCTTGAACAACAATGTTATCCCCCAATTGATCAACATCTCGTAATTTAATAACTTTATAAAGAGCATTTCGGACAACAGAGTAAGAAAGACCTGCCGAAATGTCACCAACTGTCGCACCCTCTTTTTGAGCTTGTTTAACCCGTGAATTCATAAAAACTGTACAACGAGTACCTAAATCAACCGGGTTTTTTGCGAACAATGCTTCTTTGGCGAAACTTGGAACGCTCATATTTAAACCTGTAGCAAAAGTTTGAATAAATGATCCGCAGCCAGAAGAACAAGCTTCATTGAGCATGATGTTATCAATTACACCATTTTTAACATGCATGCATTTCATGTCTTGACCACCAATATCAACGATAAAATCAACATTTGGCAAAAAGTATTCAGCTGCTCTGTAATGAGTCATTGTTTCTATTTCACCGTCTTCGAGTTGAAGAGCAGTTTTAAGTAAAGCCTCACCGTAGCCAGTTGCACATCCTCTTGCTATATATGCATCGTCTGGTAGATATTTATAAATCTCTTCTAAAATTTTTAGAGCTGTATTGACTGGACTACCTTTATTAGATTCATAATATGAATAAACAATAGCATCATTACTATCTAATAATACAGCCTTAGTTGTTGTAGAACCCGCATCAAGCCCAAAGAACAATGGTCCTTTAGCTTGAGACAGAGGAAATTGTTCAACTTTGGCTTTCGAATGTCTTTCTTTAAATTCCTGATATTCCTCTACGTTGTTAAACAAGGGAGTAATGTGACCAACATCTTCACTTATGTTTGTACTATTTTCAAACTTTTCAATAATTTTAGCTAAACTAATTTTCTCATTATCTTTAGCCATCAAGGCTGCACCTAATGCTACAAATAATTGAGCATTGTCAGGATAAATAAATTTATCTACTTGATCCTCTAAAGTACGAATAAATGCTTTACGCAATTCCGGCAAAAAATGTAAAGGACCACCTAAGAATATAACATTACCCTTGATGGTTCTCCCCTGACTTAAACCAGCTATCGTCTGGATAACAACAGCTTGCAGAACTGAAGCTGCTAGGTCTTCTTTAGAAACACCTTCGTTTAGCAAAGGCTGCAAATCTGACTTTGCAAAAACCCCACATCTGGAGGCAATTGGATAAATTTGTTCAAAATCTTCAGCAAGTTTATTAAGCCCCTCTGCATCAGTTTCCATCAGCTGAGCCATTTGATCTATAAAAGAACCGGTTCCACCAGCACATGTCCCGTTCATTCTTTGTTCTGGAGTAGGTTTTAAATAAGTTAATTTAGCATCTTCTCCACCAAGTTCAATAATGACATCTGCTTCAGGATAATATTTTTGGATAGCAATCGTCTCTGCAATAACTTCTTGAACAAAAGGTATGCCCAAAGTCTCTGCAATCAAGACTCCACCAGAGCCAGTAATATTCATCTTTACTTCTAGATCGGAAAAAGCATCATTGAGTTCATTTAGCACTTCTAATAAAGTACCCTTAATATCTGAACTATGTCTTTTATAAATTGAATATTGAATTTCATTGTTTTTATATAGAACTAATTTAATAGTAGTAGAGCCAATGTCTAAGCCTAATCTCATATTTTCCATACCTACGTTAAAATATTCTTAGAATTAAGAATGGTTGAAACAATGCTATTATTATAACATTAAGCAAATTTTCTGCTATCTATAGAGAATAAATAAAGTTTTTAAAGTATTTATAACAAAATAACAGCTTTTTTAGTTAGAATTTTTTAACAACTTAACCAAATGTTTGTTTCTTTTTTGTTTTTTTTTTAGAAGATTCTAAAAGATCCCTCTGAGAGTAACTTCACTTTCGAGAGATCTTCTATTAAATAAATGTTAATTATTATTTCTTGTTTTCAAAATCAAACTCTAGGTATTTGAAACTGTTTGTGGAAGAGTATATTTGTTTCTATAATAATCATACATTTCTTGATATCTAGGATCTGATTTGTCATGTCTATCACCAAAATCATGTTGTCTAAAGTGTTGTTCACTAAACTGAATTAGAGATATGGCTACATTAAGACAATGATCGCCTATTCTCTCTAAACAATTGTATATTTCCATAATAATAATGCCATTTTCAACTTCACAAATACCATTTTTTAATCTATTAATATGAGCATCTGACAAAAGTTTATTAACTTCATCAATCAGATCCTCAAGAGGTCGAATTTCTAAAGCAACTTCTAGATCAAGCTCTGCTAAAGCTGTTTTCGTTCTAGATACAATCTCTCTGACAATGTCTGTATATAGTTTTAATTCTTCCATAGCTTCATCAGAAAATGGGATACGTGAACTTGCTTTAAGCTTTGCTTGATCTGCAATATTAATAGCATGATCACTAATTCTCTCAATATCATTTAATATATGCATCATAATATTTAGCTTTTGGTTATCAGCTTTGTTTAGTACTTTAGCACTTATCTTCATATTATATTCAACTAATGCATCTTCATACTGATCTACCTGATTTTCTAACATCACTACTTGATCATATTCCTCACGCTCATAATCATAGAGTAAATCAATAGCAATATTTAAAGCAGCCTCAGCCGTTTCTAGCATCTTATTGGTTACAGTATATGCTTGTTCTACAGCTACTGCAGGTCTTTCTATGAAACGTTGATCTAACAAACGCATAGTTTTTTCTAAATCATCTTTTTTGATTTTTGGTTCACGTCTAGGAATAAGAATTCGGGATAATTTAACTAATTGATT
>JAAYRJ010000057.1 GCA_012518845.1 Clostridiaceae bacterium | reverse complement strand
AGAGTCATATCTTCGGTGACACGATCAACATTAAAATCCCAACGATCCTGAGGGTCAAATTTATACTCTGGTTCTTCCCCATCCTCACCTGGTATTTCAGTAACGTCTGTATACCAACCAGCCAAAGTGTAATTAGTTTTAATAGGTTCCACTAACAAGTTTGAGGAACCTCTGGGTTCAAAAATTAATGAGTTATCCGCATAGTTAGTTAAACGAATTTCTCTTTGATTAATAAGTCCACCTAGCGCATTATAAGTAACTTCCATATCGTAGCCTAAAACCGCTGGATCAAGTGCTTGACCCACACGCGAGCACCCAGTCAAAATAATTATAGCTGCAAGAAGAATTGTTAAGAAAGGGAAATGTTTAGTTTTCTTGGTAATCAACGTATTAACCCCCAGTTAATGTAAAATTAAACAGTTTAAAATATAGCATGTAAAAAAATATCAAACAAGTTATTAATCTTTCAAATATAGTTTTGCCATGTGGTATCTCAAAATAATATTTATTTCTATATAATAATATAAAATGATATAATCATATTTCAAGTTTTGTAATTTGTGATAAATTAATTACTATTTATATTGTTTCACACGTTAGACTATTTTAGCAAAAAATATTCATTATTTGTATATAAAGGAAGATCATAATGAAAAACAATAAAAAGAAACCAAAACATTTAATTTTGTTATTGATTGTTATCACTTTTCTCTTTGCATTTACTTCTTGTTCTAAACAAAATGAAGGAGTAGAGATCGAAACAGAAGATAATAGTATTGAGCAAACTGATCCTAGCTCAATTTCAGTTACTGAACAAATTGAATCTGTTAATGAACAAACTGGTAAACAAGCGTATTTTGATTTTGAAGTTGCTGATTTAGATTTAGAGAAGCATAATTTATCAGAATATCTTGCTCAAAACGAAATAAATGTAGTTAATATCTGGGCTACATTTTGTCCGCCTTGTAAAGTAGAGTTACCAGATTTACAAAGAATTTCGGAAGATTTTGCCGATAAAAATGTTGCTGTTGTCGGTATTGTTACTGATGTACAGGAAAATGACCAAGCTTCAATCGAGTTGGCTAAAAGTATATTTTCTGAAGCGGGCGTCGAATTTCCTAGTTTTATTCAAAATGATTTGTTAAACAATACTATTTTACAAGAAGTTTATGCAGTTCCTACTACGTATATAATTAACAGTGAAGGCAAGATTATTTCAAATCCAATTGTGGGTGCTCAGAATTATGATTATTTTGCAAACATTATTAATAATGTCCTTGATAAATAATAATTTTTTATTTGGAAAAGCATATGGAAAATAAAGTCAACAGAAAATTTATTATCTTGCAAGTTTTTATCATTCTTCTGAGTATTAGTTTAATCCTAATTGGCATCTATAGAAATGAAGTGCAGATTATTTTGCAAAAAGCAATCTATATTTGTTTAGAATGCATAGGAATAGGTTGATACTTGGTATCAAAAAACAATTTTATGTTTAAGAAGAGAGAAAAATACAAAAAACATGAAAAATGTCGCCTTTGGGTTCAAGCATTTGGTGCACTGATCATCAATGGTGACCTTAAAAATTTTGTTGATGGCAAAATATATCAAGGACCTTTAAAACAAGTCTGCCTACCAGTATTAAATTGTTATTCCTGCCCCGGTGCATTAACCTCTTGCCCTATCGGTTCACTTCAAGCAATTGGCAATCAACCTAAGTTTAGATTATCTTTCTATGTAATTGGTATTTTATTTTTGTCTGGTATTCTATTGGGACGTTGGTTTTGTGGTTGGTTATGCCCATTTGGCTTAATTCAAGAGCTAATTTATAAACTTCCAATCAAAAAAATCAAACTAAAAATGAACCTAGATAATCTATTTAGAAAAATAAAATTTGTTTTCTTATTTGTTTTTGTTTTATTTATTCCTAGTTTTGTTT
>JAAYRJ010000056.1 GCA_012518845.1 Clostridiaceae bacterium | reverse complement strand
ACTGAATCAGAATTCACAGATAAAGACTATGCTGGACTTGCTGAACTAGAAACAGGTCATATTAAATTTGAAAATGTTAATTTTAGATACCCTAATACCAAGCATTGTAGTTTGCGTGACATCAACCTTGAAATAGAGGCAGGCTCAACAACTGCAATAATAGGTTCTACAGGTTCTTCTAAGACAACTTTGATCCAATTAATTGCACGCTTGTACGAAGCAGATTCAGGTGAAATTTATATAGGTGGCCAGCCAATTTCAGCTTATGATCCTGTTGCTTTACGCGATCAGGTGGCTGTCGTTCTACAAGAAAATACTTTGTTTTCAGGTACGATCAGGTCAAATATGCAATGGGGAAAGTCCGATGCAACTGATCACGAAATTGTAGAAGCACTTAAAATTAGCCAAGCGGCAGAATTTGTTTTAGAGCGTGAGGAAGGTCTTTCTAGCAGAGTAGAACGTGGAGGAGTAAATTTCTCAGGTGGTCAAAAGCAAAGATTATCCATCGCTAGAACTTTATTAAAAGATCCCAAAATAATTATTTTTGATGATTCCACCTCAGCTGTAGATATGACGACCGAAGCGGCAATTAGAGAGGGACTTAACTCTTACAAACCTGATTTAACAAAAATTATTATAGCCCAGCGTATTTCTTCAATCGAAGATGCAGATAAAATCGTTGTCATGGACGATGGAGAGATTTCTGGCGTTGGAACTCATGAAGAGTTATTAGCAACAAATACTATTTATCGTGAAATCTTTGATTCACAACAGAGAGGAATGATGGCAGGATGAATCGTAGATCAAGTCCAAAAAATTTAGGTGCAACTTTAAAGAGGTTGGCAGATTATCTTGGCTTTTATCGTATTTTATTGGTTGTCGCATTTGTTTTAATTGTCGTCAGAACCTTAGGTATGGTTTATGGCAATTATATGCTCAAACCAATTATGAATTCTTTAGTAGCTGGCGAAGGTGTTGCTCAATTGGCAAAGCATCTTTCAGGTGTTGTCATTGGTTATATCTTGGCAGTCATTTCCATGTATATTGCCGGGCGATTATTCATGTATATAGCCCAAAAGACAACCGGGAAAATAAGAAAAGATGTTTTTGAGCATTTGCAAACTCTACCCGTAAGTTTTTTTGATAAAAGACAACATGGTGATTTAATGTCAGCTATGACTAATGATATTGATAATATTTCAATGGCCTTGGGACAATCACTTTCTAATGTGATTAGTAGTATTTTCATGTTCACAGGCGTAGTAATCATGCTATTTGTGTTGAGTCCTACTTTAGCTTTACTTGTGATGGTACTCTTGTTTTTAATGTTGCTTTCTGTTCGTTTTGTTGGCTCATTAAGTGCTAAAGCTTTTCGTGCCCGTCAAACTTCTCTAGCAGGCTTAAATGGATTTATTGAGGAATATATGTCTGGTCAAAAAGTGATCAAGGTTTATAACCATGAAAAACATGTAATTGACGATTTTAACGAAGTGAATGAGCAATTAAGAGACCATAGCGTTAAAGGTGATACTTATTCCACGTTAATGTTCCCGTTGACAGGAAATTTAACACATATATTATTTAGCATTGTTGCCATTGTCGGTTCTGTATTAACAATAACAGGAAATATTGGTTTAGATATTGGAACTTTGGCTTCCTTTTTGCAATTTACGCGTAATATTGCTCGTCCTATTACGAACTTAGCTACCCAGTTTAATATGGTTGTTGCTGCTATAGCTGGTGCAGAACGAGTTTTTGAAATTTTGGATGCAGATTCGGAAACAGATGCTGGTAAAATAAAAACTGTAGTTGATGAAGAAGGAGATGGAGAAAAGTTTTGGTATATACCAGATGAGATGTTTTCTTGTGAGGCGATAAGAGAAAGAACTGGTAATTTACGTGAGGAATGTCAGCCATCAGATGCCTTGGTTGAAAAAAATCCAGGTTGTTATGTGCCTGTCCGAGGTGATTTGCGTTTTGTTGATGTTTCCTTTAGTTATGATAAATCAGACGATAAAATTCTAAAGGATATTTCTTTTTATGCAAAACCTGGACAAAGACTTGCTTTTGTTGGTTCCACAGGTGCCGGTAAAACGACCATTATCAATTTAATAAATCGTTTTTATGAAATTGACAGCGGTCATATTTATTTTGATGGAATCGATATTAGAGAAATTGATAAAGCAGAACTACGTAATCAATTGGGAATAGTATTACAAGATGTTCGTTTATTTGAAGATACAATCAGAGAGAATATTCGCTATGGCAAGCTTGATGCTAGTGATGAAGACGTTATTAAGGCAGCTAAAGCCGCTAATGCCCATCAATTTATTATGAACTTAAATGATGGTTATGACACAATGCTTACAACTGATGGTCAGAATTTATCGCAAGGTCAAAGACAATTAATTTCTATTGCTAGGGCAGCGCTAGATGATCCACCAATTTTAATTTTAGATGAAGCCACAAGTTCAGTTGATACAAGGACCGAGGCTTTAATTGGTAAAGGTATGGATAAAATTATGCAAGATCGTACTGTGTTTGCGATTGCACATAGACTCTCAACTGTTAGGGGATCAAATGCCATAATTGTACTCGAACATGGCGAAGTAATAGAACGTGGTATCCATGAACAACTAATGGAATTAAAGGGACGCTATTACGAATTTAATACAGGCAAAGTTGAGCTAGAGTAATTTACAAAAAATCTCATCTCATAATGAAGTAAACCAATCACTCATGGGATGAGATTTTTGTTTATCATTTTCTTCTTTATTTATAAATTTTTCCAATATCCTAACCTCTTAAAACAAATAGTTTTTTATTATTGTGTTAGAATTAAGCACATAATTAAATAATAATTATTGATATAGAGGGAAAGATGTATGTTTAAAAAACTAAAATTAAAATATGATGAAAATATCGTTTGGCTCTATCCAATTTTTCACATGTTATTTGCAGCTCTTTTAGCTTATATTGTCATTAGGGTAGACATCTCTGAGCGGGGCTTGTTTAAATATATTCCTAGAATTTTTCTAACTAGTGTTCCTTTAGCTCGTACTATATTAGGTTCTCTGGCTGGTTCTTTGTTAACGATTACGACTTTTACTTTTTCCACAGTTATGGCTGTATTGACCATGTATTCTTCCAACTATTCACCACGAATAGTTCAAAACTTTTTAAAGAAAAAAATATCTTTAAGAGTATTAGGCATCTTTTTAGGTGGATTTATTTATTCTATAACCTCCCTTTTGTTTATGCGTGATAGCCTTTATACTGATCACGTTGTGTCCGCATCGATTGGGGTTCTTTATGCTATCGTATCGTCAATTTACTTTGTTTTTTTATCGCACAAGTTGCTAAATCTAGTCAAGCCTCATATTTAATTGGTGAATTGACTGAGGGAGCTAATCAGGTCATTGATGCTAGATTAGCGCGTGAAACAAATAAATTAGAGTTGATTAGGAATCCTGATTTTAATGACGAGCATGCATATCCTGTATTATCTGATCAAACTGGCTATATCCAATTGATCAATTTTGAAATGATGTTTCAGGAATTAGCTGAAAAAGATGTCACTGTTTTACTACAAATTAATGAAGGAGATTTCATTGTTCAAGGTGAGCAGATAGGCAAAGTCATTAATAGACAGGAGTCAAAAGAAGACGCCGATGTTGAAGATAAAGAGATAATGACAATTATTAATTCTAATGTGGCGATTGGTAATGAGCGTAATGATATTTACGATTATCGGTTTGCTCTCCAAAAAGTCCAAGAAATTGCGTTAAGAGCCTTGTCGGCAAGCGTCAGTGATCCATATACAGGTATAGAATGTATATACGCATTGGGTAATTTATTTCAAAAGCTTGCAGTTTGGAATTCTGGCTACTATATTATGAAACAAGATGACAGGCCAATAACTTTATATTATAAAAGCAATTCTTTGAATGAGGATTTAATATTATTTTTTCATTCTATTGTTAAATTAGGTTGTGATGATTTTCTCGTCTTGAATGCACTTTTTGATGCTTATAAAGATATTGCAGCAGTATCTAGTGAAGAAAGCTTAGATGCTGTTGTTGAGATTGCAGATTACACTTTTGCTCAAGCCAAACAGGAGTTTAAACACGATACGGATATAAAAATTATAGAAAATAAATACAAAAATTTCTGTAATTTTGTTGAACGACAAAAAAATAAATAATCATTTTATTTTTTGAATAATACTGTTGTTTTGATACGGAGTAAATAATTATTATTAGTTATAATGAATAGAAATTTTATAATTTTCTAAAAATCTAGATGATATGAAGAATGTTGCATTAGGATGAGAGTGGTTTTATGGAAGTTTTAGATTTTCTTAAGGAAAATATCTCTTTAACACCAGAGCTTGTTTTTAAAGAAATAAAAACTAGAGATGATTTTTCTGATTATTCAAAATCGGAAGGACCATATTATATGCAGCCTGAAGGAAAAATTTATACAGTTTATATGTATGATTTTTATTTTAAAAATGGAGACTGCATTAGCTATACAGTAAAAGAATTTGCTTTTGATACAGAGATTCGAAAAGATGGTGAATGGAGTTATTTTTCTTCTCAAGATGATGTGTGGTATGTATACAAGAATAATGAATTTGTTCTTTCAGAAACAAATAAGGGAGAGATAAAAAATTAATAAATCTAAAATTATACTTAATCAAATCTACATGCCCGCTTTATTTGGGATTGAATCTTTTGTTTCCGAAGAATTGCAAACTTTAGGTTATTCCAAATCTCAGATTAAAGTTTCTGATGCTGAAGTATGCCTAACCTTAAAAGATCAATCTGAAATGCCTAGGGCAATTGCTAGATTAAATTATAATTTACGAACTGCAGAACGAGTCTTATTGGGTTTAGCAGAGTTTTCAGCTATTACTTTTGATGAACTCTTTGATCAAATTAGAGTTTTACCCTGGCATCAGTGGCTTGACCAAGAGTATTTTATTGAAATAACTGGTTATTCACGTAATTCGAAGCTACATAGTGTACCAACTTGTCAAAGTGTTATAAAAAAAGCAATTATTGAGAAGCTGAATTCTGTTCATAATTATTCTAAAGATATAGTTCCGGAAAATAAGAAAAAAGGTATCCATCGCATTCAATTTTCACTAATAAATGATAAAGTTAATTTAAGATTAGATACATCAGGCGAACCCTTACATAAACGAGGTTATCGAAAAAAAGCTACAGAAGCACCTCTTAGAGAAACTTTGGCTGCGGCAATTTTAATGATTTCCTTTTATCAAAGAAACATAGCTAACCAAGAAATTTTATTTGATCCACTCTGTGGTAGCGGTACATTTTTGATCGAAGCTGCTTTAATTGCAACAAGAACAGCACCAGGCATCCAGCGTTATTTTTCTGGAGCAAAGAAAAAACTTATTGGTAGAAAAGCTTTTCAAATAGAAAGAAAATTAGCACTTGAAAAATCCCTAATTTATGGAGATTCTTCTCAGGTAGAACAAGAATATAATCAGGCAAGACAAGTAGCCTTATCCTCTCAAACATCTAAACACGAGCAAAAACGAAAATTTATTAGAAAAGATTTTCTATTACCAAGTGATGAAATTCGTATTTTTGGTTCGGATATATCTGCTGAGGCAATAAGCATGGCCAAAGAAAATGCCAAACGTGCCAATGTTTTAGAATATATTGATTTTTCAGTTAAAGATATTAATAGTATTACTTATCAAGAATTAACAGAAAAACTTGGCGGTGATCGCATTTTACTCGTCACTAATCCACCTTATGGTGAAAGACTTGGAGATCTAAAACAAGCTCAATTGTTGATGAATAAAATTCGGAATATTAGTTTTACTGAAGGCAAACTACGCAAAGGAATTAGGCTTTCTATCCTTACACCTGATGATGAGACGGAATCTATTATGCCTAAAGTTGCAGATAAAAGACGTAAGCTTTACAACGGCGGGATTCAATGTACTTTATATCATTATTTTAAATTTGATCATTGATAACTCATCTAGGATGTTAAGATGACCATCAGCATGTCTATGTGGTGTGGACAGGATAAAAAACAAAATAGAAATAAAACTAAGCAAAGCACTATAAAGCTGGAACAAAAGTTATTTAAGAACGAATGTTTGTTTTGAGAAAATTGCAATGTATAAAATAAAATGCCATTAGATGGGAGTTACAAGCAAATTAATTCAAGAAACATTGTTATTACAGTTATACACAAAGTTATTAACATTATTAACATTTAGTTATTAACATACATTTCAAAATAAGAATTTTTCTTGTTACAAAATAGAAAATTTTGTAAAATAATAAAAATATATTTATTGATGGAATTGAGGCTTATATGGAAAATGTATTTATCTTTGATCATCCGTTAATTCAACACAAAATAACTTTGATGCGTGACAAAAACACTCCAACCAAAGAATTTAGAGAATTAGTTAGCGAAGTTTCGCGCCTAATGGCGTATGAAGTTACACGTGATTTGCCTTTAGTTGAGGTAGAAGTTGAAACACCTATTGCAACGGCAAAAGCTAAAGTCATAGCTGGTAAAAATTTAGCGATTGTACCAATTTTACGTGCCGGTCTTGGTATGGTAGATGGTATGCTCGACTTAATTCCGATGGCTAGAGTTGGTCATATTGGTTTATACCGCGATCCAGAAACCCTAGATGCTGTTGAATATTATTGCAAATTACCCGAAGATGCTGCAGAAAGAGATATTATCTTATTAGATCCCATGTTAGCTACAGGTGTTTCTGCTGTTGATGCTGTAAACCAATTGAGAAAACGTAATATCCATTCTATTAAATTTATGTGCATTATCGCTGCACCAGAGGGCATAAAAAACTTACATGATACCCATCCAGATGTTCCAATCTTTTGTGCTGCTTTAGATAAAAAGCTTAATGATCAAGCGTACATTGTACCTGGGCTTGGTGATGCGGGTGACCGTTTGTTTGGAACAAAATAATTAATTTAATCAATTACAAAATATAAATTTTGCTCAGCAAATTTTAGGCGACATTGTTCTGGTAATAGATAAGTTTGATATTTGTTGAGCTTCTTCCCATCTAGGTAGGTACCATTTTTTGAACCTAAATCTTCAATAAAATAATGGCTACCGTGTCTTGTGATTCTTGCATGTAATCTACCAATTGTATTTTCTTCAAAAACTAAATCACAAATTGCTTTGTCGCGTCCAATCAAGAATTCATCAATTAATATAAAAACTCTTATTCCTTGATCTTCATCTAAAGTACCAGGTACTCCTTCTGAAAGCATTGCAATGCGAAATAAATCTTGTTTAGGATTTAGAGGAATTGTCATTTCCCTAAGTTCGATATCTTGGCTACCAAACTTATATTTAAGACGTTCAAGCCACCTTTTAAAATTAGATTTTTTTATTACTTTATTTTTTTCTTTTTTAGACTTTTGCTTTTTCGTATTTTCTTTTTCTGATATATCAGAATTAGATTTGCTATTGAACTCCTTGTTTTGATCAAAATTAAAAGTTATACAAGACTCAAATGCAGTTTTATATTTTTTCTCAGTGATTAATTGCTCCAGTAATCTAAAAGAGGTTCCATTATCTGGATCTATTTCTGCAAAATATTGCCAAATATTTTTGCCTTGTAATTTGGGCTCGGATTCAAATGAAATTTCATTTGGTAAGATAAACCAAGTTATATGATTAAGTTTTTCGTGATTCGCAAGATTAGCTTTATCAAGAGTTGAGATATTTTCAAATATTTTGTTTTTGTAAGTTTCGCAGACAAAAATCATCTCGGGTTTTAAGAAAGCTAGATTTGCTTCAATCAAATTTTCCTCTAAATAGAGTAATTGTTGTGTAATTTTCTGACAGATATTATTTAAGATAATACTTGTTTTTTCTTTGCTAATTTTTCTTTCTTTAAGTTCGGAAAAAACACTAGTTAATGTATTATTTGTTGATGATTTTTTTAACAATAAAAGATGTTTGTTGTTTTCTTGATCAAAAAAACTTATTATTTCACGCGAAAAAGGAATAGATTTTTGAATCAAGTGCAGAAGTTGATTCTCCTGCACTTGATCCATCAAAGGAATACTTAATTGAAAATAGGATTTTGAAATATTCATAACAATTCCTTATATAATCGATTTAATAACCAACACTATCAATGACCGAATGGTCAAACACTTTTTGAATTAAAGAATTTGCAAAGCTGGTTAACTGTTGTCTGAAGATTAGGGCTACTGCAATTAACACTGCAATGATTAATACTATTTCCAAAGTACCTAATCCACTCTCATCTTTTACTTTTTGTCTTAGTTTTTTGTTCATAATAAATCCTTTCTACTACAAGCTAATATTTCCAAGATTAGCAACAGCTGGAAGCATAGCCATGATAATAACTACAAATAAATCGACGGTCATAGGAATGAACAAAGCCATATTTTTCATTTGTAAACGTTTCCTCATAGCATTTCTATAAAGTTGCCAGCTAGCATTTGCTTGGATTTCTAAAATATCTAATAGCTCTCTACCACCATCGCGATCGTATCTAGCCATTAATTGTAAAATAGAAGCTATTTCTTCTTGAGGCAGATTTTCTGCTGCATTTGTAATAGCAAAAGCTGCACTATCTCCTACACTTAAACTGTGTTTGATTTTTAGTAGATCAGTTTTTAATTGAGATTTGTTTTTGTTCTCATGTGATAAGATCATAAGACGTAAGCTCTTATCTAAACTTAAGCCACTTCTTAATAATATAATCATGGAGTTTAGAAAATTTGGATATTCTATTCTTATTTGTTGTTTTAATTTGTTTTCTCGCTGAATAATATCTATATCTTGTAATAGCCAAATACTAACAAAAACAATGAATATAAAAGCAATTGAAATGATGCCATAATATGCGAAAATAGCTGAAATTAAGATGCTGAAAAGTCCAAGTAATAGTTTTCTTTGAATGAAAAGTTGCCAAGCATTAGGTTGATTTTGTGTTAAAATTCGCACTTGTTCAGAAAGAGTGTAGCCAAATTTTGTAGGCAAATAACTCAATAAGAATTGGGAAACAATAATTGAAATTCTCCTAATTTTAATTTTATTAGACAACGTAAAAAAGATATCCTTAGTTTTAAGTTTGGTTGGACTTTGGGCCATAATTAATAAAGCTAATAAGATAGACAGGTGTGCAATAATAAAAATTATACTTAATAACATTTGGCTCCAAGTTGCTGTAGTTAAAGCGTGAGCATAACCAGTTCCTTTTTTGATCAGAATTAATGAAAAAGCGAACGGTAAAAAGATCAAAATAATAGCTTCACTTTTTTGAGCATTTTGTTCAGCATCTATATCTTTTTGCATTTGAATCTCAGCATTCAAAGACCGATAAGTTTGTTTGACAAAAATATCTAATCTGCCACCAAAATGATTTAAATATGGTAGTACATCAAAGAAGGCATCGCTAGTCTGACAATTAAAATTTTCTTTTAATGTAATTAAACAACGCTCTAAGTCTAAATGTGACAAAATTGCTTGATTGAGCTGTTTTAGAGATCTACTTAATGTGCTTTTGTAACCAAGTTCATTTTTTAATTGCTGATAAGCATCTGTCAAACTAGCTTCTAAAGTAAAGCCCGCAGACAACTTACTACTTAAA
This sequence comes from Clostridiaceae bacterium, assembly GCA_012518845.1. Taxonomy (GTDB): domain Bacteria; phylum Bacillota; class Clostridia; order Saccharofermentanales; family DTU023; genus UBA5436. Next base: position 15,621 of record JAAYRJ010000056.1, on the reverse strand, counting down.
TATTCTAGTAGAATACGATATTGCTCTATTTTTTGTGAATCCTGTTTTCCTAACATAAATTTAGTAAAGCCAAAACAGATGATAATAGTAGCAATTATTAATAATGAAATTGTTAAGTGACCTAAATCAATCCATGTGTAATAAGTCAGATAGACAAAGACAAATGAAGGAATTATGTATTTTATGAAATTTTTTGTGAATAACATTTTAGGGTTTCTCCTTCGCGTTTGTATAAAGGCTTGAGTAAATATTTACCAGAATCATAGCCGACTACATTTACAATTTCTTCAACATTTCTCTGACCATTTGGCAGACGAATTAAATGCACAATAATGTCTATAGTTGAGGCAACAAGTCTACGAATAGCTTCCCACGGAAGTGCAGAAGACATTAAGATCATTAAACAAATTCGATCAAGCATTTCTAAACTATTGTTGCCATGACCTGTGCTCATCGAGCCTGGATGACCAGTACTCATTGCTTGAATCATCTCAAAAGCCTCTTCGCCTCGAATTTCTCCTACTAAGATTCGATCAGGTCTTAAGCGTAATGATGATCTTATTAATTCTCCTAAGGTTATTGCACCTTGTCCATCAGGGCCTGCTTCTCTTGACTCCAAACGAACTAGATTTTCGATACCTTGTAAATTAAGTTCCATCGCATCTTCGATCGTGACAATTCTTTCTTTTTTGTCTATAAAAGCAGAAAGTGCATTGAGAAATGTTGTTTTACCTGTACCGGTACCTCCAGAAATAAAAATATTCTTTTTTGCTTTGACCATCTTGATCAAAAAATCCGCAGCTTCTTTTGTAATAGTTTTGGCTTCAACCAGAGCATCTATTTGTGGTCTTATCCCAGTAAAGCGACGGATACTCATGATTGGTCCATCTGGTGCAGAAGGGGGTAAAATGGCATGAATTCTTGAACCATCTGATAAACGCATACCATTAATGGGATTTTGTTCATTAATTAAGCGATTAGCTTTACCAAAAAATCTTGTAATAACGTAAGTTAAATGTTCCTTGTCATCGAAAACGATAGGTGTTCTTTCGATCTTGCCTGCTTTTTCAATAAACACATGCTCTGAACCATTTACCATAATTTCTGTAATTGAACTATCATTTAGTAGGGGATGTAATAAATCTAAGCCACGCATAGTGTAGAATAATTGATTCATTAGATCGCGCCGTTCAACAATGTTGAGATGCGAAGAGCGTGGATATTCTGCTAACAATTTTGTCAACAATTGTTTAAGCTCTTTATCGCTTAACTTATCAATATCTTCATTTTTAGTTATCAAATGCTCGATAAAAATTTGTCGTTCACGATGATTTAACATTTTTTATTCCTTTAAATATTCTTGTGGATCTTCTGACAACTGGATAAATTTACAAGAGCGAGGTTTTTCAGCTAAAAATTCTGCTAGAATCTCCTTTGCCTTAATAAAGCCAAAATTTTTTTCTAGTGGCATGTCTAGATAGGCAGCATTAGCCTGAAAAGCTATATTTTTAAATATTTCGAATTTTAAAAATTCTATGTCAATAATTCCAACACTATCTTCAGAATTTTTTTTGATGAATTCCTGAAACAAATTTATCAATATGTATAAATTATTTTCCTCATAATAAAAGATATCTTCTAGACCTTTACCAGGTCTTGGTAAAAAATAATGATCTACTTGTTTTTCAAAGATATGACCCATGTTTTGATAATTGACAGCGAAGTCTTCTTCGATTTGCAACATTAGATCTGATAAAGTTTTTCCAGGTGAAAAATCTGCATTGTAATACCAAGCATAAAGAGGTTTTAAGGGAAGTATGAATATTTTTTTACCTTCTTTGATTAAATTTAATAATAATGTTTGAAAAAACTTTATGCGTGAACTTTGCTCGAAAGCGTAAAAAACGGAAATTGAATTGGTGCTATTTATTTGTTTAGATATTTCAGAGTTTAGGTTATTTAACAAAATTTTTTTCCAGCTAACAAGATCATTTCCTCTAGTTAAATAAATGTTGCTTTTTTGTTTGGTTTCTTTTAGTAACAAACATTGATATTCATTAGATAGATCATCTTTTATTTGGAAAAAACTTTCATGCAAAATTATTAGTTTGATATCCTGAGGAAATGAAAAGTTAAAACTAGTCTTTAATTCTTTAAATAAATTGCTTCCTTCAAGCCCAAAAATAATTATTGTAGCCAAAGGATACAAAATAGGATTTAATGATTCTTTGATCTTAGTTGCAAATTCTATGTTTGGATCTATCAGCAAAATTTTTTTCATACAAAGCTCCCAAAACGAATTATGCTTATCATAACTAGAAGAAAAACGAAAAATGAATGTTTTTTTGCGAAAAGAAGACAAAATTTATAAATATTAGAAATTTAATTCTACTCAATAATGTTTTTTGCTTTTTGACGCAAGTAAAATATAATGGTAGTTAAGGTCTAATTATCAATACCATTAATCAATAATATTATTTGCATTTTAGATTTTATTGAGGAGAAAAAGAGGAGAAAAATATGTATATAGGTATTGAATTTTATTTGGTGTTTGCCTGTGGAGTTTTAGCAATCATCTATGCTCTGTCGCGGGCAAATTGGCTAAAAACACTGGAGGTAGAAAACAAGCGTCTCACGGAACTAAGTAACTATATACGGGTCGGTGCTAATGCTTTCTTGAAACGAGAGTATATGTCATTAGTGCCCTTTGTATTAGTTGTAGCAATTTTATTATCTGTATTTGGTAGAGATGCTAAGATGTTGCCAGGTATCTATTTTATGTTAGGAGCCTTAACTTCTTCACTTGCGGGATTTTTTGGGATGCGAGTAGCAACCATGGCTAACTCAAGAACCACAGAAGCAGCAGAAAAAAGAGGGCTTAACGCTGCCTTAACTGTAGCATTTTCTGGTGGTAGTGTTATGGGCATGACAGTTGTTGGTTTAGCTTTAATTGGTCTTTTTATAGTTTTCTATACGGCCAATTTCTTTTTGCCTAGCAATAGTGTTGAAAATTTACAAGATTTTATCATGCCTATGGGTACGGCATTTTCTTTAGGAGCATCTTCTGTTGCTTTGTTTTTCCGAGTAGGTGGTGGAATCTATACAAAGGCGGCAGATGTTGCAGCTGATCTAGTAGGAAAAGTTGAAGCTGGAATCCCTGAAGATGATCCACGTAACCCAGCAGTTATTGCTGATAACGTTGGTGATAATGTTGGAGATGTAGCTGGTATGGGAGCCGATCTCTTTGAATCATATGTTGGTTCCATAGTAGGTTGTATGATTCTTGCCTTAACGCTTAATGCAACTGATCTAGAAAGTAGTATTAAATTATTTTTATTACCATTGATCGCTTCTGGTTTAGGTATAATAGCATCAGTCATTGGATCATTTTTCGTACGGGTAAAAGATAATCAAAACCCGCACATTGGTCTAAATCGAGGTAGTAGTATCGCATCTATCTTATCTGTAGTATTAATTGTAGTTTGTTTTTATTTATTCATTGGAGATACCACATTTGGTATGGCTAATGAATATACAAGCTGGCATTTAATTGGTGCAACTTTAATCGGCTTGGTGACAGGGGTATTGGTGGGTAAGATAACAGAATATTTTACAGCTACAGACAAGCCACCTGTCGACTCAATAGTAGAGGCAAGTCAAACTGGATCTGCTACAAACATTATTAGCGGAATAAGTGTTGGCATGAGTAGTACCTTTCCAATTATTATTGTAATTGGTATAGGCTTAATAGGTAGCTACATTCTTTCCGGTATGTATGGCATAGGTATTTCTTCAACTGGAATGCTCATGACCTTAGGTATTCAAATATCTGTTGACGCCTATGGACCGATTGCAGATAATGCTGGTGGTTTGGCTGAAATGGCAAGTTTAGCACCAGAAGTCAGAGAAATCACTGATCAGCTTGACTCAGTTGGTAATTACAACCGCAGCCATAGGTAAAGGTTTTGCAATTGGTTCAGCAACCTTGACCTCGATCATCCTATTCTCTTCTTTTAAAGAAGCAGCAAATATTGAGCTGGCAGAAATAACAAATCCATATATCTTAGTAGCTATTTTAATTGGAGCTGTTATTCCATTTTTATTTTCATCCTTAACAATGAATGCTGTTGGCAAAGCTGCATTTGAAATGATTAACGAAGTTAGAAGACAATTTAGTGAATTTCCAGAAATTTTAACAGGAGAAAAAGAGCCTGATTATCATAGTTGTGTAGATATAAGTACAAAATCTTCGATTCGAGAAATGATCTTACCAGCATTAATTGCTATTCTTTCTCCTTTGTTGATGGGCTGGCTTGGTGGTAAAGAAATGTTGCTGGGCTTTTTGGCAGGTGCAACCATTACTGGAGTTACCTTATCAATCTTTATGTCAAATTCTGGTGGAGCCTGGGATAATGCGAAAAAGACCTTTGAATCAGATGATGACTTAAAGAGAAATATCGAAGCATATAATGCAACTGTAATTGGAGATACCGTTGGTGATCCATTTAAAGATACTGCAGGTCCATCACTTAATATTCTCATTAAATTAATGTCGATGGTTGCATTAGTGATTGCGCCAATGATTTAGTTGTAAGAATAGACAGATTATTTTAAAGAAAAGGATTTAATATGACAAACTATAACCCCCATTTATATATGGTTTTATTTCCAAATCAAGCACTAGTACTTTCACAATTAGAGGCAGGACCTTTTTCCTTAAGGTATAGCTTTGGTTCAACCAGTCAATATGAAGGAAAAATGATTTTTGCTGAGATAGATATTAATTATCGTCATCCTTACTTTCCGATCGATGATGCCTTAGAATTACTAAAACCACATAAAGATGGTAGCCCCAAAGCAACAAAATACGTTTCTACATATAGAGTATTAGAACATGTTGATTTGGATGCGATTCAGTCAGTATACTTGTGTAATGCAGATGGAAGTATCCATCGATTAGAAGAGGGAAAATTTGAGACAGATGAGCAGGAATTCACAGACAGGACATTTAATCTTTTCCTTGAAGTTGCACCAGTATCAATGATAACTTTGTCCAGTTATAATATGGAAGAATATGGCAATTGGATGACAGAAGATAGTAATTTTGTTCATGTACCGCGTATTTGTTTTATGGATATGCGTTTTGATTTAGAACAATTCATGGAAAAATTTAAACAAAATCCCTTTACCCCGTCGCCTATTGTAGGTATACATCCAGCTAAACTAAGAGATGCTGTTTTAGATTTAGCAAGAAGAAAAAATAAATATGTCAAAGGTTTGACTTTACATAATGCTTTATCTCAACAATCCTATAGTTCAATTAAAAATGGCATATTATTTATGGACACAGAAAATAAGAAATTCTTCCCAATGCCTGATTTAGGGAAAATTGAAAAAGAAAATTATTCATTTTTTAGAAGTATGTAAATATAAACAAAATTAATTGAAGCAATAAAATTATTCAGTTGCGTCTTGTTGCAAAAAAGCACTTACTAGCTTTAGAACAATTTGACGCAACTGTTTACATATGCTAGTTTATTAACAAATTTATATTAAATATCTTATCAAGAGTGGTGGAGGGATCGGCCCTATGAAGCCCGGCAACCGTTAAGACGGTGCTAATTCCGACGGGTGAGCCTGAAAGATGAGTCACTATTCTTAGCCTCTCGTCGAGAGGTTTTTTTATTTTTATACAGTTTTGCAATCTGATAAGATTTTAGGAAAGGAAATCATGTCAAAAAATTATTATTTCACGTCAGAATCAGTAACAGAAGGACATCCAGATAAAGTTTGTGATCAAATTGCGGATGCTATTTTAGATGAAGCTATAAAACAAGATCCTTATGCAAGAGTAGGCTGCGAGGTTATGGTTAGCACAGGTATGATAGTCATTGCCGGTGAAATCAGCGGAGATGTTGAGCTTGATTATCAAAAAATTGCTAGAGAAACAGTGCAAGAAATAGGTTACGTAAATACCAAAGGTTTTGATGCGGACACATGCGAAATTCTAGTTAATATTAATGAGCAATCAAGTGATATTGCTAGGGGTGTAGACCAGAGTCTTGAGTCTAGAATATCGAATGAACAAGATTCACAAAAATCCTCTCCTGCAACCGGTGCTGGTGATCAAGGTATGATGTTTGGCTATGCGGATATTGAAACAGAAAATTATATGCCACTAGCTATTTCACTAGCTCACAAATTAGCATTTCAGCTTGCTCAAATTAGAAAAAATAAATTTTCAGATATCTTAAAACCAGATGGAAAAGCTCAGGTTACCGTTGAATATCGAGATGATAAACCCTACCATATTGATACAGTTGTCATATCATCGCAACATGATGAAAATGTAAGTTTAGACCAGTTAAAATCAGTAATTTCTGAAAATGTCTTAGATAAAATTTTACCTAAAAATCTATATGATGAAAAAACTAAAATCCTGATCAACCCTACAGGTCGATTTGTTATTGGAGGACCGGAAGGCGATACAGGTTTAACTGGTAGAAAAATAATTGTTGATACTTATGGTGGTTATGCCAGAAATGGTGGTGGAGCCCTATCTGGTAAAGACCCAACAAAAGTTGACCGCTCTGCCAATTATGCAGCAAGGCATATAACAAAAAATATTGTTGCAGCAAAACTTGCGACAAAGTGTGAATTACAAATTTCATATGCAATCGGTGTAGCAAAACCAACTTCAATTTATATCAATACTTTTGGCACTGGAGTTATGGAGGATGAAAAATTAGCCGAATTTATTAGGGAGAATATTGATCTAAGTCCAGAATCTATAATCCAACGTCTAGATTTAAGAAAACCTATTTATAAACCAACAGCATGTTACGGTCACTATGGTAGAGATGATCTTGATTTAAGCTGGGAAAGACTCGATTTAGTTGATATGTTTAGGAAGTTGTTATAAATAAGAGACTCCTAAAGATGTAATTTTTTTGGTAACAAAATTGATCAAAGTAGAAGCTATTAAAAGAATTTTAAATGGTGAAATTTGTGTAGCCTGTCAAGCATCAACAAAAGATAATTTTCTAAGGCAAGTTCGTTTACTTAGACTTGGCTCTATTAAATTTTTTGATCAGGTGCCTATATCTTTGAATGAATCTTGTCTCAATCATTTACAATCCTATATCTGTAGAAATTGTTTACAGAATTTGCCAATTCTGAGTCACAATAAGATTTGGCAATCAGAAAAAATGAGATTGCAGGTAAATTCCCTTTTTTCATATCAAAGACCAATTAGTAACATGATCGTTCAATTAAAATTTTATCATAAACAATATTTTGCAAAACTATTAGCCATTTTTATTTTTTTACTAAGACAAAAATTCTTATTAGACAATCAAGATTCTATTTTTGTACCAATTCCATTACATCAAAATCGCTTAAAAGAAAGAGGTTATAATCAAGCGGAATTAATTATTAAAGAAACTGCAAAATTAGCGAATCTCAATTTTGATAATAAACTCCTACTAAGAACTAAAATTACAAAAAAACAAACAGAGGTAAAAGGTTTTGAGGAACGACAAAAAAATATGAGTGAAGCTTTTGTAATTAATTCTGCCTATCATATAGAGCACTTAAATAAATTTAAGAAAAAACAAGTTGTTTTATTTGATGATGTCCTTACGACAGGATCTACTATAGAAGCGGCTACAAAGCCATTGTTAAAGGCAGGCTTTAAGGTGAAGGCACTGACGATTGCTAGGGAAGACTTTATCTAGAAGTAATAATATAGAAGGTATACTTAGCTTCTTGATAATTAGGTAATAGTAAAAACTATTTGTACAAATGTTAGCTTTTTTGTATAGTAAAGATACCCTTAGATTATAAGACGCTTCATTTTTGAACCTTCAAGATATTTAAGGGAGCCTGGAGTCGAAGTGGAATGCGATACAACCCCAAGGGGTGAATCAAAGACCACCGCAGGGCACCCACCTAGTTAACAGTGCTAGGTATCAAAAGAAGTGCGTATTTAAGGGTTTTTTATGTAAAGAAAATTGCGCTCAGGAGGCGACAATGCAAGTATATAATGATCTTACAAGAAAAAAAGAAAAATTAACGCCATTAAAAGACAATCATTTTACAATATACGTTTGTGGTCCTACAGTTTATGATTTATTTCACTTAGGAAACGCAAGACCTTTTATTGTCTATGATACTTTAAGACGCTATCTGCTCTACAAAGGTTATGATGTTACATATGTCCAGAATTTTACAGACATAGACGACAAAATGATTAATCGAGCATCAGCTAGAGAAATTTCTGTCAAAGAATTGGCAGAAGAAATGATAGCTGAATATTATTATGATGCTGATCGTTTAAACGTAATGCGTGCAGATAATCATCCAAGAGCGACCGAAAGTATTGCAGAAATTATTGATATGATTCAAATCTTGGAAGAAAAAGGATATACATATACTTTAGATGATGGAGTCTATTATGACACTTCAAAGTTTGAGGATTATGGCAAGCTTTCTGGTAGAAATCTTGAAGAGCAAGAAGTTGGAGCATCAGCTAGAGTTGATTTAGAAATTGCAAAACGAAATATCAGTGATTTTGTTTTATGGAAATATAAAAAAGACGATGAGCCTAGCTGGGATTCACCTTGGGGTGAAGGTAGACCTGGTTGGCATATCGAATGTTCAGCCATGAGTAAGAAATATCTTGGTGACACTATCGATATCCATGCTGGTGGAATGGATTTAATTTTCCCACATCATGAAAATGAAATTGCCCAAAGTGAGGCAGCAAATGAGAAACAATTTGTTCGCTATTGGATGCATAATGGCTTTATCAATGTAGATAATGTCAAGATGGCAAAATCTGGCGGCAATTTCTTCTTGGTTCGCGAATTAGCCAAAGAGTATGGCTATGATGTAATTAGATTTTTTATGCTCCAAGCTCATTATCGAATGCCAATCAATTTTGAAAGTGAGCCTTTAATTGCAGCTAGTAATGGCTGGCAAAGGATAAAAAGTTGTATTTCCAATGTCAAGTTTTTGTTAAGCCATGAAGATGATCATTCATCGAGTGAACATTCTCAAGCTTTGGCTAAGTATACAACCGAGGCCGTTCAAGAGTTTGAAAGAGCAATGGACGATGATCTAAATACGTCAGATGCTTTTGCAGCAATATTTAATTTGGTCAGACAGGTCAATTCTTATACTGCAGAATACGATCTACCAAAAGAGACTTTGATTAATGCAGCAGATACGATTGTAAAGCTTTGTTCTATTTTAGGTTTGGATCCAGAGGATGATCAAGACGAAGAGATTCCAGCAGATGTTATGGAAAAAGTAGAATTACGTAATGAGGCAAAAGAAAATAGAGATTTTGCTTTAGCAGATCAGTTACGTGACGAAATTTTGGAACAAGGATATCGGATTGAGGACACTGCTCAAGGGCCTAAAGTCATTAAAGAAGAGAAATAAATTTGAAAAATATAGAGTTACCTATTTCAACCTTAGCTTATATCGGCGATGCAGTATATGAACTTATTATACGCGTCGCCGTCTTAAATACATATAAGGCAAAATCAGGTGCTATTCATCAAAAAGTAATCAAGCTAGTCAATGCTACGGCACAAGCTAATGCATTAACTAGGATCGAGACAATCTTAAGTGAAAAAGAAAAAGCACTTGTAAAACGTGCAGCCAATCAATCTGTTCCAAGTGCAAGACCGGTTGACCCAACAGATTATCGTCTAGCAACAGGTTTTGAAGCATTACTAGGCTTCTTATTGTTAGAGAATGATTATGAACGACTGTATGAAGTTTTAAGTCAAGCTGAACCGGAGCTACAATTCGAAAAAAGCTTTCTACAAAATAATTAAAATTTCCACTTTTTAACAAACAATGTTTAGGAGTTAGTTTTGATGAGCAAGGACAAATCAGATACATACTTAGATCAAATAGAAGGACGTAATCCTGTTTCCGAAGCCATACAAGCAGGTCGATCAATCAATAAAGTTTGGATCTCAGATAGTAGCTCTATCGATAATCGCTTGCAAAACTTACTTGAAAAATGTAAAGAATCTGGTGCTGTTGTAATGCGAGTAGATAAAATGGTGCTAGATAGCATGTCAGAATCATCAAATCATCAGGGTATTATTGCCCAAGTCTCTCCTATAGAATATGTAGAGCCATTTGCTCATCTTGACAATTTAAGAAAAGAAGGACGTGATCCTTTTATTCTGATTTTGGATAATTTACAAGATGGTTTTAATTTTGGTTCTATTATCCGTATCTCAGAGGCAGCTGGAATTGATCTAATCGTGATTCCAGAAAGACGCTCAGTATCTGTCGATGCACATGTTGCTAAAGCTTCAGTTGGAGCAGTAGAATATGTTCCAATTGCTAGAGTGACAAATCTTGCTACCTTTATTGATCGAATCAAAGAAGATGGATTTTGGATATTTGGTACTGATGTTGATGCAGCAGAAAATTATCAAAAGGCAAATTATCAGGGATCCATTGCCTTAATTATTGGCAATGAAGCAAAAGGCATGAGCAAAAATATCAAAAAGCGTTGTGATTTTTTAGTGACAATTCCTATGCAAGGGCAAATTAATTCGCTTAATGCTGCTGTTGCAACTGGAATTGTTGTTTTTCAAGCTGTAGAACAACGTAAAAATAAATAAAGTTTTCTGTTTTTGAAACATTAATATTAGTGTAATTTTATAAGTTGTTTTTTAAGGTATATGATTAAACTTAAAGATGAAGATTTAATAATTAAAATTAGGAACAAAGATCAGGAAGCCATGGAGGTTTTGTTAAAACGGTATAAACCCATGGTTGTAGCTAAGTCCAGACGTTTATTTTTACAAGGTGGCGACCAAGAAGATTTAATTCAAGAAGGAATGATTGGTCTATACCAGGCGATAGAAAAATATGATTTAGAAAAACAAGTGCCATTTAAAAGTTATGCTGGACTAGTAGTTGAATCACGATTGTACGATGCCGTTCGCACTGCTGCACGGAAGAAACATGGTCCTTTAAACGAAAGTTTATCTTTAGATTATCCTTACCAGTCAGAAGATCAAGATTCGGAATATTCCTTAATTGATTTTTTACAAGATGAAGAATTTCCAAATCCTGAAAATAGATTATTGAACCAAGAAAACGTCCAACAATTACAAGAATTTGTAAAACACAATTTAAGTGAATATGAAAATCAGGTAGCTGTTTTATATTTGGCGGGAAAGACATATAATGAAATAGCAGATATTTTGTCTGTTTCGTATCGAAGTGTTGATGGTGCTCTACAAAGAATTAGGCGTAAAATTATGCAATTTCGCGAAGAAAATCTAAAAGACAATTGAGGTCGATATGCAAAATAAGCCAAGCCGAAGGATATTAAGATTATTTTTCTTGTTGTTAGTTGTTGTAATAATAATTTGTGGTTGCTTTGACCCAAATATAGGTGGTCTGAGCAATTCCTCTCAAGTTACTAGAACTGAACAGAAACACCAATATAATCTTTCTACATCCAATGATGGAATGATTACAGATGTTACACTGATTTCGGCATTTATTGATATTATCAATAATAATGCCAATACGGTGGATGTCTATCGAGCAATTCCGGAAAAATATCGTGAAAACGTGAGTCTGCATGACTTTACGGTGTATCTTAACATGATGAGTAGTAACTTAAATTATCGGGTTACCGAATTTGCTAGGATTAATGATACCAAAAGAGATGAATATAGTAATAGCATTACTACAGACCTACCTTCGTTAGCAGTTTTAGCAAAAGAGACTGAATTTTATCAATTAACCTATGGATCCGAAAATCCAAGTTTGGATGATTATTCGATTATTATTGGAATCCAACATGATGAAGAAGGAAATTTTTACTTATCAGATAAATGGATTGCTAATGTAAACAAGCTATACGAATTTTCACGTCTCTATTTTGATGCCATAGATGAGCAAGATGCAGATATGTTGACATGGATATTGACTCAAGGTTATGGTGAACCACCTGCTGATCAAATGATCAATATAGAAAAAAGTAAAGCTAATCTTTTAATTGACTATTACCGCTTTAACGTAAACACTGCTCCTGAGGATAGCCTACCTTTAATTTTATTACCCAATAAAATGACCTTCATTCAAATTTTAGAAATACAAAAACCAGGAGAAGAGTCAAATGCCATTCGTTCTTGTAGTTTTAGTCAAAAGAACAATATTATTTCCGTCTCCGATCCTTATCCAGAAGTTATTAAGAGCATGCATTTAAATGTATATTATCAAGATAGATTTCTTCTCTCTTGGTCAAGTAATGGAATTCGTCAAACTTATTATAATTATCACTTTAATGAGATTTTAGGCGAGCCAAATATTGTTAGAACAAGTCTCGCTAGCTCATCTGAATCAGACGACAACTTTTGGCGGATTACATATCCTGAGATCTCCTTTATTGTGCGTGGAAATGCAGATAGTGACACAAAAACTTGGAGTGGCATTTTGGAAAGAATCGAAATTAATGAGAAATCTACTAATATTTCGCTAGGTGAACCAAAAAATTCTGAAAATTCGATTTATATAGGCATGCCTTTATATGACTTTTACAATCAATACCCATTCTCACCAGAAGCTGATTACACGATTTCCGGCAATCAATTAAATGAGGAAATGGAAATGGTTGTAGAAGTTGACAATGAAAAAGTACAAAGTTTAATATTGCGTTCAGTTTATTAATTTGTATTAAATAAATGTCCTTGACAGGTTTCTTTTTATTGCCTAAAATTGTTAAGCGTTCAAAAAATGATGTAGATACATATTTTTATGTACCCTTAGCTCAATTGGATAGAGCGTCTGACTACGGATCAGAAGGTTAGGGGTTCAAGTCCTCTAGGGTACGCCATAGTTAAAACCCCTGATACGAAAGTGTTTCAGGGGTTTTGTTGTTTTATAATTATAGATTTTATTGTGTTTTTTGAGTGTTCTTGTACCAATTAGAGTTTTACTTAATGTATGTGATTATTTCTCACAGCACTTATTCTTGTTAGGTTATGATATAAACAAGTTCATGTTCGAATTATCACTGTCATTTAACATTGTTGCAACCCCACCAATTTGAACACCATCTATTAACTCCTCTTTCTTTAGCCCCATTATATCCATAGTCATTTGACATGCCGTTAATTCAACCCCCATCTCGATGGCTTCAGCAATCAATTCTTCTAAACTATTGATGCCTTTTTTGTCCATAACAGAACGGATCATTTTTGCACCAGCTCCACCAAAGTTCATTTTAGATAATCCTAATTTTTTTGAACCTTTGGGCAACATCATGCCAAACATTTTTCCCATAAAATCTTTCTTAACTTTTGGACTATCTGGTTTTCTCAAAATACTTAAGCCCCAAAAGGTGAAGAACATATGAACTTTATTGCCCATCGCCGCAGCACCAGTTGCAATGATAAAAGAAGCAATCGCTTTATCTAAATCACCATCAAAAATGATCATGGTTTTTTCTTTTTGCGCGAGAGTTTGATTGTTTTGATCAGCTTTTGCAACTTGATTATCATCAGAGGTACTATAACCTAAGCCTTTTTGCACCTTAGCAAAGTATTTTCCATTTTCTTCAGACTTTTCTAATAATGTATTGTTGGTATTTTTGGCCCAACTTTCAATATCTTTGGTGAAACCAGGATCTGTTGCTGTTATTTCTATAACATCTCCGTCATTGATCTCTTCAATTGCTTTTGCAACTTCAACAATAGGTCCAGGGCAGCTTAAACCACAAACATCTAATATTTCAATTTTGACATTTTCTGGATTTAAAGAAGTAGTTTCAGGATTACTATTAATACTATTAGTACCAATTGGTATTTGATTATTTGTATTTTTAGAAGTAATAGTTAAGCTTGCATCCAACTCTTGCATGGTTTTAGCCCCACCTAACAAGTTAGAAACTTTAAAATTATTTTGCGTCAAAACTCGTTCTGCAACATAGCCACGCAACCCTACTGCACAGAAAGTCAAGTAATGCTTATTATTGTCTAGTTCGTCTAATCTATTGCGAATTTCGCTAAGCGGAATATGAATTGCATCATCTACTTTGAATGCCATTGTTTCCGCATTTTCACGTATATCAAGCAATGTGTATTTTTCTTGATTTTGTTTATATTCTAGATATGTAACGGAATCAGTAAGACCTTGTAAAATATTTTGTGCTATATATCCGGCAAAATTAACTGGATCCTTAGCAGAAGAATATGGCGGGGCATAAGCAAGTTCTAAATCAGTTAAATCAGAGACTGTACCCCCAAAGTGCATTAGAGTTGCAATCGTGTCAATTCTTTTGTCAACACCATCTCGGCCCACAATTTGTGCACCCAAAACTTTGCCATCTTTAGCAAAGATCAATTTAATAGTCATAGGCGTTGAACCAGGATAATATCCAGCATGATTTGCTGGATGCAAAACAGCAACAAAATAGTCTTCTTTGTATTTAAAGTTTTCTCTTTTTAAGATTTTCTCACATGTGCCTACTGAGGCAGCAGTAATATCAAATACCTTGGCGATACTTGTGCCAATGGAGCCTTCATAAATTTCTGGATCTTTTCCTAATATATTTGCTGCTACAGCACGTCCTTGCTTATTTGCAGGACCAGCCAATGGAATCATTGTTTTCTGACCAAGAACTTTATCATTAATTTCGATGACATCGCCTACTGCGTAAATATGAGGATCCGATGTTTGCAAATATTTATCAACGACAATTCCACCACGCTTATTTAACTCTAAACCAGCTTTTTGAGCCAATTCATTATTTGGACGTACACCTATCGAAATAATTGTCAAATCAGTCTCAATCTTTTCACCATTACTAGTGATCACAGCTTTACCATCATCTTCAAAGCCTTCAAACCCTGTAGAAAGCATCAATCTTACATTTTTGTCAACCAAATGATTAGCTATGATTTTTGCCATGTCCGGATCAAATGGAGGCATAACTTGATCAGCCATTTCAATCAAAGTTACCTCCATGTTTTTATCAGCCAAATTTTCTACCATTTCTAAACCGATAAAGCCACCACCTACCACAACTGCTTTTTTAGGGTTGGTTTCCGCAATATAGTCAGAAATAGCATCTACATCAGGAATATTCCACAACTTAAAAACATTTGGTAATTCAAGTACGGAAGGATCTGGCACAAATGGAGAAGAACCAGTAGAAAGTAACAATTTGTCATATTTTAATTGATAGTTTGTATCATCTTCTTGACGATGCACAGTGATTTCTTTATTCGTTGGATCAATATCAACTACTTCTTGATTGAGCCTAATGTCAATATTATATCTTGATTCAATAGTTTCCTTTGAACTAACGAATAAAGCTTCACGTCTTGCAATTGTTCCACCTATATAATAAGGCAAACCACAGTTTGCAAAAGAAACATGAGATCCTCTTTCAATTAAAATGATCTCGGCATTTTCATCCAAACGTCTTAGTCTTGCGACCGCTGTTGCACCTCCAGCAACCCCACCCACAACAATTATTCTCATATTTTCCTCCGTTTTAACAAGTTATTAAATAATCTAATATTCGCTTATAAAAACATTATAGTGCGATTATCAACAAATTCAATT
>JAAYRJ010000055.1 GCA_012518845.1 Clostridiaceae bacterium | reverse complement strand
AGGGCTATTCTTGCACCTTTGTTAAAATATCTAGTTACAAATTCTGCCGTCTGACGCCATGCAACAATAGGGATAAAGTCTGTTTCTCTCTCTCCATGTTGATTTTTAAAACGACGATCTACTGCTATTGTAAAAGAACATACTGAGATGTTATTTTGGGTTGTTCTAAGTTCTGGGTCAGCTGTCAATCTACCCATCAAAATCGCTTTATTCATAATTTCGACCTTTCTTTTCTTGATTCATCTTATTCTTCGATTGATGTTACAAGATAACGCAAAACATTATCTGTGATTCTTAAGACACGATTAATTTCTGATGGAAAATCAGGTTCAGATTCAAAATTAATTAAAACGAAATAACCTTCTGTCTCATCTTGAATTTCATATGCGAGACGTCTACGACCCCAAACATCAATATTCTCAATCTCGGCTTGATTTGAAATCAAATCTTGAATTCTTTGATTTAATGCTTCAATTGCATCGTCACCAATACTGGTATTGAGCGCATAAAGTAACTCATATTTTCTTGACATGTGTTCACCTCCTCTCGGTCTTTCGGCTCAAATTGATTTGAGCGAGGAATACGCACAAAGCGCACGATTCTAGTAGAATCAGTCCTTATTTAATTTAATACTTAAGACTGTAATAAATTAGCAAATTAATTTTGACTAGTCAACACATTTAATACTTTAGGAATTATTTCCATCAATATTTTTGCTGTTTCTTGATATTTTTCCAAACCTTTACCATAAGGATCTTCAATATCTCCATGAAAGTCAGTAAATTCAGCAACTGAAAAAACTTTGTCTTTTTTTTCTGGAAAATAAATATGCAGTAAATCTCTCTGAGTTTTAGTCATTGTAAGTACTATGTTTGCATCAATAAGCATACGTTCATCAAGCTGACGTGACATGTGATCTTCAATATAAATTCCATATTCATTGATGGCAGTTTTTGCATCATCTGAAATTGGCAGTCCAGTTTCGGTTGCAATCCCTGCTGATCTTGCAAACCAATTTATCTCTTCTTGCTCAGCAAAATGATTGAAAATTGCTGCTGCCATTGGGCTTCTACAAGTATTGCCTGTACATACAAACAGTACTACTTTTTTTGTTTCTTTTATATTAGTCATTTTGTCTCCATCTATCTTCATTTGATGCATTCACTATTTTCGTGTTAACTGATTTTCCCAGAACGATATTATATCCTAAATTTGGTTGCCTTTTCCAGTCTATTCATATATGCCAATCCTTTTCCTTTTGGTGGCTCTGCTGTACATACAATATAATCTACTCGCTTGCGATCAAATTCTCTAAATCGATCAAATAAATGGTTTGTCGCCTCAGTGAGATTATCGTTGTTATTATATGTTTCTAATATGAATATTAGGTTAATTTCTTTTAAATTTTCTTCTAATTTTTTCAATAGATTTATCTTCTTTATTCTCTTGGCAAGGTCTTCAGGAATATAAAAAGCAATTATTATTTGTTCTATTTCTTTT
>JAAYRJ010000054.1 GCA_012518845.1 Clostridiaceae bacterium | reverse complement strand
TATCTTAGTGAAATAGGAGCCACATTAACTCAAGCAGGTCTGATCGTTGGATCATATGGCTTTACTCAAATGATTTTACGTTTTCCTCTTGGTGTGTATGCAGATCATATAGGTAAAAAGAAAATTTTTATTGTTTTAGGAATGATAACATCCTTAATTAGTTCATTAGGTTTTATTTTTACGCAGAATGTGTGGTTGATCTTGATACTAAGAAGTCTTGCAGGTGTTTCAGCTTCCTTTTGGGTGCAAATCACCTCACTTTATATCAACTATAGTACGGATAGTACTAAAGCAGTTAGCCAACTTAATTTTACAAATAATTTGGGACTAATAATTGGTATTTTTCTTGGTGGACAAGTTATCTCACGATTTGGGTACAAATATGGATTTGTCCTAGGAGCCATTTTAGCAGTAATAGGTCTAGTCTTAAGTTTATTGTTACCCGCTGAAGAACCAGCACAAACAAATAAGATCAAGATTTCGGAGAATAATCAGAATAAACGAAGATTTAATTTTATCGATAAGGGATTAATCTGGGGTTCAATTTTCGCAGCTTTTTCTCAATATCTCACATTTTCAACAAGTCAAGGATTTATAGCTCAACATGCTGATATGCTTGGCGCTTCAGCAGCAGAAATAAGTCTTATGAGTACGATTAACACAATAGCACGTATCATAGTGATTGTTCTGGTGTATCAAGTCTTGTTACGTTTCTTTACTATTAAACATATCCTAGTCGGGAGTATGCTTTTGTATGCCTTATTCATTTTCTTTGTCCCATTTATTAGTAATTATTATTGGCTTTATTTAATAATGTTTTTGATGGGAATGTCTTCAGGCACTCAAATGACCTATTTTATGGATGTTGCGACACGTCATATTGAGTCTCATTATAAATCTTCTGCAATGGGATTTTATCAAGCTGTGTACGGTATTGGTATGGTAGTAGGACCAGCAATAACAGGTTTTGTAGCAGACATTTCCAGCATTTCCTTAGCGTTCATTTCTGTTGGAATTGTTGGTTTGATTTCAACAGTGTTAATGATTGTTCAGCTTCCGAATGAATAATTTTAATAAATATTATTTGTAAAATTCAAAAGCTAAAGTTCATGTAAAATAAATAATAAACTAACTGATATTTTATAGGATTTTTACCTCAGGTCATTTTATAACTATAAGTCATCAATTATATCTAGTAGGCTATCATAGACTAGATCCGGCTTGATGTCCGAAGCTGCTAGCATGTCTAGGTCTGTTTCACCAGAGAGAACAAGGATTCCCAAGAGACCGTTTTGGATTGCAGCTTCTACATCTGTATAAAGGCGGTCTCCTACCATGGCAACTTCCTCTCTCTTGGCTCCCAAAACTTCGAGGCCATCATTTATTATTTCGGCATTAGGTTTGCCGATAATTTTATCAGGTAATCTGCCTGTACTGGCCTTGATATAGGCAATCGTTGCTCCAATGTCAGGGGCAAAACCGTAAGACATGGGGCAATTCAAATCAGGATGAGATGCTATATAAGGAAGCCCCTGCCTAATAAAATAACAAATCCTGTCTAGCTTATGGTAGTCCAGCTCGGTATCGTAAGTGAGGATGACATAATCTGGATCTTCTAGATCGACTAAGAGGTCCTTGGCCAGCATATCTTTGCTAACTATCTGGTTGGCCAGTAAATAGGCTTTTTTGTTTGGATAGTGTTGCTTGGCAAAGCGTAAAGTGGCATCACCACTTGTTATTACATTCAAAAACTCCTCTGGTGCACCCATGTTTTTTAGTTTCTCTAGATAAGCATCTACTGGTTTGGAGGAATTATTGGTCAAAAACAAGGTCTTGATCGATCTTTTTTTGATTTCTTCTAAAAATTCCAAAGATCCTTCTAGGATTTTATTTTCTAGGTAAAAAGTTCCGTCCATGTCGAGCAAGAAGTACTTAATCCGCTTGAGTGCATCAATTTTTTCTTTTGTATTTCTTACTTTTTCCATTTTCATTCTCATTTTCTCCTAAACTTGTCCTAATCCTTAGTTGTCAAAAAGGGACATGCGGAAATTCTATTTCATAGAGTATTCCAAGATCCCACATCAGGGAGCTGGTAACATATTTATTTCTCACCTCTCTAGACGCTAGTAAGGCATCATAGGCATCTTGATCGTTCATACCAATCTCATGAGGGGTCAGGGGTAGTGAGAATTTTTTCATTATTGAAAGTAAATCCTCATAGACAGGTAGTTCTTCCTCGACGATTTGCAGAATATCGTCCCAGCGATTGACAATGATGTTTAAGCGATTTGCATGCTGAGCTGGTGAATTTCTGCCTTCCTTAGTGGCCGTATTAATGATTTCATCTGCTGCTCTATGACCATACACTCTTGTGACCATGTTTTCCCACTTTATTTGGTCAAAGTTTTTGACAAAAGACCTTGCCTTTTTGGGGTCAGGCCTATATTTTTTTAACTTTTGCCAAATTTCCACAGTATAAAGAGTACCAAGAGCGACCTGGATCCCATGCAGGGCTGAGGGTTTACCTCTTTGAAGGTTCATCAATTCCCATACATGTGAAAAATAGTGCTCTAAGCCAGATGCCGGTCTGGAAATACCTGCATAGCCCATAGCAAGACCAGTTTTGTAAAGACCCAAGAAGACTTCCTCAACAGCTTGAAGATCCCCTGTAAGGAGATCATCAGCCAAATCCAAAATTCTTTTGAGTGAGT
>JAAYRJ010000053.1 GCA_012518845.1 Clostridiaceae bacterium | reverse complement strand
TATTAGTTGACCAGGTGCTTTGCGCTTCTACTAGAATAAGCAGTTCATCATTAACCATAAAACCTAGATCATTATACCCTTGGGTAAATAAAACATTTTCTAGAGTTACATATTCAATTTGTTCTTTTGAGATCTCCTTAGCTTCAGGATGAAGATCTTGATAAAGTTTTAGTGCATATTTGGGATCTTTGAACAAATTAGTAAAGACAGAATCTTGAATTTTAAGATTAGGTTTGCTTACATTTTGATTTGGATTAAAGCTTTTCATATTATCAACAACACTTTCATTTATTTAAAGACAACTACCCTGAAAAAACTGGGCTAGTAATTAAATAAATGAAAATCATCTGATAATAAGATTTTGTCTTTAGCTCAGTATAAATCTTTCTAAAACTACAAAAACAACTTTCTTTATGAAAAATTAGAAGATTTGAGATTTTTGAGAAAAGGGTCTTTTGATAATTTTTGATCATTCATTTGCCAAGACAAAAGGTACTATATAGTGGCATGGTAATGAGGTTATCAACTTTACCAAAATTCTTATTTGAAATTCTAATACCTATAGCATGATATTCTTCTTGGAAGTTCTTCAAGCTGTTATAACTTGTCCCCTTTTCACGGATCCATATTTCCTGCCATATTCTATAATTTTTATTGTTAATTAATGTATGTTATGTACACTTTTTAAAAATTTTTAGTATAGAAAGATTTAATGTTTTATTTGTTCACTTGATACCTGACTTTCGTTTCAAAAGTTAAAAAATGGTGCTAAAACCAATTATCAAGCATAATTTTAATGTCAGAATTATCTAAATAACAATTCAAAACAGGCAGCTTATATTTTTGAGCTAAGTGCCTTAGCAGAGGAGCATTTTTGCTAAGATTGATGTATCTTCTAGAAGAAACTTTAGCTAATTCGTAGTTCCTCGCGACATTAAGAATCTCCGAACTACTAAACTTGTCTTCTAATACATGAAACTGAAATAATCTGAGCAAAAGCACCGCTAAATAGCAGATTAGAAAATGTCCTGTAATGGTTTCTTGCTTTTGCAAATAAACTGGTCTTGTCTCCAAATCAGACTTCATAATCTTAAAACTCTCTTCAATTCTCCAAAGTTCATGGTAAGCTGCATAAATTTGTTTAGCAGGCAGATTAGTTTCTGAAGTGACTAGCATATTATAACCTGCAAGACGTAAATCTTTTTCTATCTTTGCATCATTTAAACTAATGTTAACCGGATTATCTGTTGTGTTGCCCTCATCATCAGATGATTTAAAATTTACATATTTAGCCAAATCACCAAACTCTTTACGCTTTGCCTTGGATAAGATTAACCTGTCAGCCTTGCGGATTTGTCGCTTAATTTCTTTTCTTTGCTTTTTGGCTAGTTTTGGATTGTAAGAAACTATCCTCTTTTCCTTAAAGGTCCTCTTGATCTTGTTTCCCTCTTGATCTTTATAGCTGTATATAAAAGAATCAACCGTCTCTTTGTATTGATACTGCAGATTTCCTTTGT
Source organism: Clostridiaceae bacterium (assembly GCA_012518845.1). GTDB lineage: Bacteria > Bacillota > Clostridia > Saccharofermentanales > DTU023 > UBA5436. Next base: position 1,111 of record JAAYRJ010000053.1, on the reverse strand, counting down.
CATCATATACATCTTCATAGTCTTGATCTAATAAAACCCAATCCATCTCTGTAGCAGGTAATTTTTTAATGGATTTGGAAAAGATATAACCATCACCATCGTCTTTTGTGTGACAAATGTTCTCGGCTGAGTTAATGCCCTTATCCGCTATACGAATGATTCTTCCAGGTACTTTATGCCTTAAACGTAGCTCACTCAATATTTCCCTGATCACAGGTTGCTCTGACTCATTACCAGGAAAAACCTTTAATGCTATTGGTATCCGATTTGCATCAAGTAACAAACCCATACCCACAATAGGATCTAATCTTCTCTCCTTTGATGGACCCTTCCTGCGAAAGTCATCTTCTTCATCTATCTCAAAATAAAAATTAGTACAATCAAAAAAGCCTAGACTAGTGTCTATACCATAATTATCGCTTACGGCAACATTGTACATCTGTGAGCGTCAAATCTAATATCGTCTTGAATATTAGAAGTTTAAGTTTTTAAAATAATTAGGTGTTAATTTGCCAATTTGGTCAGTATTTCCAGCTGCACTTAGTTTGGCAGCTTCAGTAAGAGCATAGACAAAATATTTATAAGGATCAACACCAGACTCTTTGGCAGTTTCTACCAGAGAATACAAAATGGCACTAGCCTTGGCACCTCTTGGTGTATTGGCAAAGAGAAAGTTTTTTCTACCAATAACGAAAGGCTTAATTGAGCGTTCAGCTCGGTTGTTGGTAAGTTCCAGCCTTCCATCTTTGTAGAAATGTAGAATATACTCCTTCTGACCTAAGAGCATATTTCCTAGCTCTGCCCAGGGCAGATTTTTCAGAAACTACAATTCCTTCCAACCAGTTAAAGAATTTCTCCATTAAAGGCTTTTGTTTTTCTGATCGCTTCTGGTATCTTTCTGCTACATCTAATTTGGACAGGTGTTCCTCCCAGACAAAGATTTGGCCAATATCCTTAACCGCCTTACTTGCCAGATTACTACTCGCTTTACCTTTTGGAGCAACTTCTACTGCTTCAACAAACTTACGTCTAATATGGGCAAAACAACCAATAGAAGTAACCCCCTCTAGTTTGTGGTAGGCTTTGTAGCCATCACTATGAAGATAACCTG
>JAAYRJ010000052.1 GCA_012518845.1 Clostridiaceae bacterium | reverse complement strand
CTACACCCGCATCTTTAGCTCTTTGAAAAACTTGATCACGATCGCTCGCAAAAGCTTTATCTTGTAAATGACTATGTGTATCAAACCAAATCGTCTTAGCCAAGCTTAGCACCTGCCTCTATTTCATTGTCTACTGTGATTAACTCTAAAGTTCCATCTGCCTGTTCTGCTGATAAAAGCATTCCATGTGATGTAATTCCAAAAATTTTACGTGACGGTAAATTTGCAATTAATACTACATTTTTTCCTGATAAATCTTCTGGTTGGTAGAATTCGGCAATACCGGAAACTATCGTTCTGGTTTCGTTACCTAGATCAACCTTAAATTCTAAAAGTTTGTCTGCTTTTGGAACTTTTTTACAATCAAGGATCCTACCAACTCGTAAATCCATTGCAGTAAATTGTTCGAATGTTACTTCTGCTTTTTCTTTTTTTGAACTACTAGAATCTGTTTCAGCTGATTTTGCTTTATCAACATTAAGCTTTTTATCAAGTTCATCACTTAATTTATTAAATTTTTCGCGACTTTCCTTTTCATCTATTCTTGGGAATAGTGGTGACTGCTTATTAACTTTAGTATTTCTTGGATACAACTGATGTTTCTGTGCCATGTCCCAATCTATATTGCAATTTTCATTATATTTTAGGTCAACACCTAAACCATAAAACATCTTGTCAGCAGTTTCTGGCATAAATGGAGCAATTAAAATTGCAATTTTTTGTAGATTATCAGCCAAAACATAAAGAACCTCGGCTAATCTTGCTTTTTGACTTTCGTCTTTAGCTAGGACCCAAGGCATTGTCTGGTCAATATATTTATTTAAACGACCAACTAACTCCCAAATATGAATCAAAGCATCAGAAAGGTGTAACTTGCTAAATTCTACATCTACTTTTTGAATCACCTCTTCGGCTAACTGGTAAATTTCTGCATCTAGATCAGCTACTTCACTTTCTTCCGGTAAACCTTCTGGAAAGTATTTGTCTATCATACTAACCGTTCTAGATAATAAATTTCCTAAATCATTGGCTAAATCAGTATTAATTCGAGATTCCAATGCTTCAACTGAAAAATTACCATCTTGACCAAAAGTAACTTCACGAATTAAAAAATAGCGAATAGCATCGACACTATACAATTTGCTCAAAACTACTGGATCAACAATGTATTTTTCTTGGCTACCACTAAGTTTTGATTTGGATAATTTACCACCTTTCATCAAGAGCCAACCATGTCCAAAAACTTGCTTAGGTAAAGGAACACCAAGAGCTAATAAAATAATTGGCCAAATAATGGTGTGGAAACGAACAATATCTTTACCTACTAAGTGAACATTTGCAGGCCAATACTTTTGCACTTTTTCTGTATTAGCTGGATATCCTAAAGCTGTAATGTAATTACAGACAGCATCAAACCAAACATAAATTACGTGTTTTTTATTAAATGGTACAGTTATTCCCCAAGAAAATGATGTTCTTGAAACTGCTAAATCTTCTAAACCAGGTTTGAGAAAGTTATTTATCATTTCTTTGGTTCGACTACTTGGTTGGATAAATTCTGGGTTATTTTCAATGTGTTCTAGCAGTTGATCTTGGTATTTTGAAAGTCGGAAAAAATATGATTCTTCTTTCATCCTTTGCACAGGGCGATTACAATCTGGACAATTACCATCAATTAACTGTGAATCAGTCCAAAAAGATTCACACGGAGTGCAATAATTACCTTCATACTCATCCAGATAGATATCACCCTGTTCATATAACTTTGTAAATATTTTTTGGACAGAACTAACATGTTCTTTATCTGTTGTCCGGATAAATTGATCATATGAAATATTTAATAATTCCCATAGATTTTTTATCTCTGGAACCATACTATCAACATATGCTTGTGGTTCTAAACCAGCTTTTTCGGCAGATTCTTGTAATTTTTGTCCATGTTCGTCTGTACCAGTCAAAAACATGACATCCTTGCCATTTAAACGCTGATATCTTGCAATCACGTCAGCAGCTACTGTTGTATAGGAGTTGCCAATCGTTAAACGTCCACTTGGATAATAAATTGGTGTTGTAATATAGTATGTTTCTTTTGTCACTTTAGTACCTCTTTAGTTAGCTATTATTTAACTGAATATTCTTTAAATATAAAAATTTACTTCTTGTAAATCAATCCCAAATTTGTATTATATCACAATGTTAGCATTTGATTTTCATACTTTAGGTTAAATATGTTGGGAGTAATTATTTTTATTTAATCAATAATAAGGTTTATTTGCAAATTTAAGGTTCTTCCATCACCTAATGAGATCTTATGCTGTAACAAAAAAGGCTCTGAAAGAGAAAGATCATCATTGTTTTTATTAGTTGTTTTACTGTTTTCAGTCGTCTCTACTACTTTCAACTCACTGGCTAATTGATTAGGTATATCTATTTGAGCATTGTCTTGATTAATAGTTTTCGTTATTGATGGATTAGGTGGAATAATTTGATTTTTTTCAGATTTCTCAGGCTTGAATCCTTTTCCTAGTAAGGCATTTTCTAATTTTATTTGCCATGCTTCAGGAAATTGTTTGATTGTTTTTCTTCTTATTTTGTGAGTCAAGTTTTGAATATCGTGTTGACTAAGTAAAGCAATCATTATCAATCCTAATGCATATTCATGATGATTTTTCGATAAGGATTCTTGTTTTATTTCTGGTGAACAATAAGCAGTGCTAAGGCCAATCTTCTTTAATTCATGCCAATTTATTTGTGTTTGCTTCGACAAAAATACATGTTCAAAATCAATGAGAGAAATATTCCCCAATTCATCTATTAAGATATGTTCCATTTTAAAGTCTAGAAAAAACCAATTGTAACCAGAAATTAGATTAAGTTTGTTGATTAAACTCAATATATCATCAACAATCTTGAGAATAACTGCAGCTGAGCTTCTTTTTGTATAAATTGCTTCACCTTCCTGCCAATTGAAGATCAGCCACTCTTTAGATTGCCAAACAGTCTTACCAATAATGTAAGGAATTCCTTGCATTTTGACTTTAGCTAAAAAATCAAGAACCTTGGTATCAATAAACTTTTCCGCTTGTTTTAAGATTATTTTTCTACCGTTATTTTTTAAGAAACCTTGAAAAGAATTATTCCCAATCGAACTTACAGCATATACTTCATATTCAGGCAAAATCATTTTACGCTCCTTTTTTAATAAAGTATAGGTAATTCTAAAAATTATTTTCTGACTGTTATTGGGAAAAACAGATAATATAAATAAAAAAACTACTATCTCTTACAAAAAAGATAGTAGTTTAGATTACTAATGTTTGAAATTTAAAGCTTAAGCAGTCGATTTTTTGTTTTTGTCAAAATAAATATATTCTGGCTTTAAATCCTCTAGTACAGTTTCTGCATGGATGACAACTTCTTCTATATTTCCTTGTGAAGGCACGTCATACATAATATCTAACATCATTTGCTCTAAAACTGATCTTAAACCTCGTGCTCCTGTTTTGAATGTCAAGGCTTTTTCGGCAATGGCTTTAATTGCATCGTCTGTAAAGCTTAGTTTGGCACCATCATAGCGCAAAAGCTTTTGATACTGTTTAATAAGAGCATTTTGAGGTTCCTTTAAAATTCGTACCAGAGCCCCAACATCTAATCCATCTAAAGTGACAACGACTGGGACTCTACCTACAAATTCAGGAATTAAACCAAATTTTAATAAATCTTGTGGCATTACATGTGCAAGGATTTCACCAGTTTCTTTAGATTCTAATCCTTCAACATTTGCCCCAAAGCCTATCGACTTTTTGTCGATACGGTTCATTATCGTCTTGGTCAAACCATCAAAAGCTCCACCTAAAATAAATAAAATATTTGTCGTATCTATTTGGATAAAGTCTTGATGAGGATGTTTTCTACCGCCTTGAGGAGGTACATTTGCAACCGTACTCTCCAGGATCTTTAATAATGATTGCTGTACTCCTTCACCACTAACATCTCTTGTTATTGATGGATTATCAGAGCGTCTTGTGATCTTATCTATTTCGTCTATATAGATGATCCCTTTTTCTGCACGCTCAATATCATAATCAGCATTTTGAATTAAACGTAATAAAATGTTTTCTACATCTTCACCCACATATCCTGCTTCTGTAAGGGCTGTAGCATCTGCAATAGCAAAAGGAACATCTAGAATTTTTGCCAATGTTTCTGCTAATAAAGTTTTGCCACTTCCAGTAGGCCCTAGTAACAAAATATTACTCTTTGATAATTCAACATCATCAATATCTTGCTCTAAGGGGAAGAATACTCTTTTATAATGATTATAAACAGAAACTGCTAATGTTTTTTTAGCTAGATCTTGACCAATAACGTGTTTGTCTAATTCTTGCTTAATTTCGACAGGACTTAAAAGTTCTTGCTCTTCATATTCAGCATCATCAGCTTCATCATCAGCAAAAGCTTCTTCGGATAATATTTGATCACAAAGACTTACACATTCGTTGCAGATAAAAACACCAGGACCTGCAATTAAACGCTCAACCTCTGTTTCATCTTTACCACAAAATGAACATTTTAACGGCGGCATCTTAATACCGTCATCAAAATGATTAAATTTATCATCCTGTTTGGACATCTCGACTAGCCTCTTTTCTCCATAATATAATCTACGATACCATATTCAACAGCTTCTTTTGCATCAATCCAACGGTCACGATCTGTATCTTTTGCGATGACTTCTAATGGTTGCCCAGTTCTTTCGACTAAAATATTATTCAGTTGTTGGCGGACTTTAACAATATGATTGGCTGTAATTTCAATATCTGAAGCTTGACCTTGAACGCCTCCAAGTGGTTGATGAATCATAACCTCGGCATTTGGAAGGATATAACGTTTACCCTTTGTTCCTCCAGCCAAGAGGATTGCACCCATACTTGCCGCCATTCCCATACAAATAGTCTGAACATCAGATTTAATGTATTGCATCGTGTCATACACCATTAAACCAGAATGTACATCTCCGCCATTACTATTAATATAAAATTGAATATCTTTCTCAGGATCTTCAGCTTCTAAAAAGAGTAACTGGGCCATGATTAAACTAGCACTTCCCTGATCTACTTGATTACTCAAAATTATGATTCTTTCTTTCAACAATCTTGAAAAAATATCATACGATCTTTCTCCACGATTTGTCTGTTCAATTACCATTGGAACTAAATTGTTTTGAATATTTTGCATATCTTGTTTCCTTTCTTTTTGCATCTTGTCTGGAAACCTCTTCTGTCTCAATTCTATTATCTATGAATTTATCAAACTTATCTTCATATAAATTTGATCTCATTATTCTTCTTCATGAGCATGATCTGTATCTTCTGAAGCATGATCGTGGTCATGGTGATGGTCGTGATCGTGGTCGTGGTCATGATCATGTTCTTCTGGCTCTGGCTCAACATCGGTCGCAATTGCGTGTTCTTTGATCAGATCCATTGCTTTTTGTCTGGTCAAATCTGAATTGAGCATTTCTAAGGCACCATCAGCCTCGAAAGTTTTCTTTAAATTGTCAAATTCCATCTGGTACATGTCTGCATACTTTTGGATTTGCTCATCACGATCTTCATCAGTTACTTCAATCTTTTCAGCCTCAACAATTGCATCCAATACCAGGCCGGTCTTAACTTTTTCTTCAGCTGGATTGTGTAATTGCATCATCATTGTTTGTTTGTCAAGACCAAGCATTTCCATATATTGATCCATATTAAAGCCTTGCATTTCCATTTGACGAGCTTGATCATTGTACATTCTTTCCATTTCTTCATGGATAACTACATGTGGTAAGTCCATCTCTGCGTTTTGCACAACAATTTTGATAGCATTATTCATTAGGGTCTCATCAGCATGTTTTTCTTTTTCTTCTGCCAAGCGTGATCTAATGCTTTCTTTATATTCTTCAACTGTGTCTGCGTCTTCACTAACGTCTTTTACAAAATCATCATCCAACTCAGGAATCTCACGGAATTTTATTTCTTTAATTTTGACATTAAATACTACATCTTGACCGGCTAGATCCTCTGCATGATAATCTTCGGGAAAGGTTAAATCGATATCAAATTGTTCACCAATTTCGTGGCCTATTAATTTTTCTTCAAAGCCTGGGATAAAGGTATTACTACCAATCACTAAATCATAATCTTCGGCAGTGCCACCTTCAAATTCAACCCCGTCTTTAGAGCCAGAATAGTCGATAGTTACTGTGTCATCTTCTTGTACTGGTCTATCCTCAATAGGAACTAAACGTGAAACTTGCTCTCTAGCACGTTCGATTTCACGCTCTATATCTTCAGGCGCAACCGAGTCATCTGGTCTATAAGCAGTAACACCTTTGTAATTGCCTAATTTAACCTCTGGCTTAACAGCAAAAGTAAAGGCTAAACCCATACCTTTATCATAGCCAATTTCTAGAATTTCGAATTGTGGTTGTGAGAATGGCTCAACACTTAATTCTTCAAGTGCATTTTCATAAGCAGGCTGTGCAGCAATATCTATTGCATCATCATATAAAATAGATTCACCGTAATAATTTGTGACCATTTTCATTGGTGCTTTACCTTTACGAAAACCAGGTATTGTAAAGCGTCTTTTATTTTTGTTAAATGCTTTTTGCATAGCATCCTGAAAATCTTCTTTCGCAACATCTACAGTCACTTTAACCATGCTATTTTCTAATTGTTCCATTTGTGCAGCCATATAACTCCTCCTGCCACTTTTCTTTGTTTTTTCGTATATTAACGCATATTGTCTTTATTTGACTATTTCCGATAAATGAGAGTATCACATCACACAGTTTTCCGCAATTTTTTTTGCGGAAAAGATTGACAAAATAGTAGATCCAAATCATTTTGCCAAATAAACTTGAATTTATTCTGAAATTTTTCTTAAGCATTTTGTCGTAATCTAAAACTTAAAGTTATAACTTCTAAACAAAATTATCGTTTTAAAGTTACAAGTTCATCTAAATCATATGGCGTGTTTTGATATGTTTGATTTAGCCAATTATTGTACAAAATATAGGCATGACTTTTCCAATTAAAAATTGGTCTTTCTGTCGGATCATTAGTTGGAAAATAATTCTTAGGCATTTGAATATCATCGCCTCTGGCTAAATCCCTTTGATATTCATTATTTAGAGTATTTCTATCATACTCTAAATGACCAAACACAAAAATATCTCTCTGATCTTGTGTTATCAAAATGTCTGGACCATATTCAGGATGTTCCGTTAATTTGATCAACTCAGGAATTTTTTCAATTCGTTCATAATCAACACGAGTGTGACGTGATTGAGGTACATGATAATACTCATCAAAACCCCTTAACATTTTATGACTAGGTATATTGTTTTTGTATTGAAAAATACCAAATAGTTTTTCAGATAAAGGTATTTTTTCTATATCAAAATAATAATTAAGTGCATATTGAGCTGCCCAACAGATATAAAATCGAGAAAACACATGGGTTTCAGACCATTTCATAACTTGATTTAATTCTTTACTATAATCAACTTCTGAAAATTCCAAATGTTCAACCGGTGCACCTGTTATTATTAGACCATCAAAACGTTCATTTTTAATTTCGTCATAATGATAATAATATTTTTGCAAATAACTTTTTGGTGTATTTTTGCTCAAATGACTATTCATATACATAAAATCTACGTCTATTTGCAAGGGAGTATTGCCCAAGAGACGCAATAATTGTAATTCTGTCTCTTCTTTTTTTGGCATCAGATTCAAAATTAAAATTTTAAGCGGCCTGATATCTTGAGTTAGTGCTCGTCCTGTTTCAATCAGACTTACTCGCTCTGATCTCAGATGTTCAGCTACAGGCAACCCTTCAACAATTTTTATTGGCATCTTATTTTTAATTCCTTCCAAAATTATTTTATTATGATAAATAATTTCTTAAATACAAGCAATACATAATTTACTAACAGTTTAAATTCTATATTGTTTATTTTCCTTGTCAAAATCACTTGCATTCATATTTCTTCATATTATAATACAATCAAACAACAGTTTGAATGTTAGGTTTATTTAATTGACATTTTACTTGATGTATAAATAATTTTCGTTACATATTAAACGATTTACAATTTTACGGAGAATAAAACATGAAAAGATCATATACAATAAAAAATTTAGGTTGTGCCAATTGTGCAGCTAAAATGGAAAATGATATTGCAAAATTAGATGGTGTGAATTCTGTAAGAGTTAATTTTATGACATCTAAAATTATTTTAGATGCAGAAGATGATAAATTCGCTAGTTTATTATCTGAAGCACAAAAAATTGTCCACAAATATGAACCATATGCAAACATCCTTAAATAATAGAAAAATTTGAAAAAATGAATATTACTAAAAATGAAAAACATCTAGTTCAACGTCTTGTTTGGACGTTGATACTGTCTGTTGTTTTATTCTTACTCGCTAGAAGCTTCAATCTAAATACTGAAAATAATATTACAATTTTTTATTACAATTCAGAAAATCTGTGGCTACTAATTGCTTCATTATTGATCTATTTACTAATTGGTTACGATATCATTTGGAAGGCTATTCGAAATATTTTTCAAGGCACAATTTTTGATGAAAATTTCTTGATGACAATAGCAACAATTGGTGCTTTTTTGATTGGGCAATATAGTGAGGGTATTGCTGTAATGCTTTTTTACCAAATAGGTGAATTGTTACAAAGATCTGCTGTTAATAAATCACGTAAATCTATTGGCGAGTTAATGGATATTGCGCCTGAGTATGCAAACATTGTTGAGAACGGTGAACTAATTCAAGTTGATCCTTATGATGTTTCTATTGGTGATTATATTGTTGTTTTACCAGGGGAACGTATGCCGCTAGACGGCATTGTCTCAGAAGGAAATTCATCACTAGATACATCGGCCTTGACTGGTGAATCTTTGCCTATTGATATCGCTAAAGGAGATCAAGTTTTTAGCGGCAGTATTAATCTATCTGGCAAGATCATTATTCAAGTTGAAAAAGAATATGATGATTCAACTGTTGCAAATATCTTAGAATTAGTAGAAAATGCTACGAATCAAAAAGCGGAAGCTGAAGTTTTTGCTACAACTTTTGCAAGGTACTATACTCCTGTTGTTTTTTTCGCAGCAATAGCTTTAGCAGTTATTCCAACCTTATTTTTCGGGCAAAATTTTGCAATTTGGCTCGAAAGAGCTCTAATCTTTTTGGTTGTATCTTGTCCTTGTGCTTTAGTTGTTTCGATACCCCTTACCTTCTTTAGTGGTATTGGAGCCGCTTCAAAAATTGGTGTTTTAGTTAAAGGTAGTAATTATTTAGAGTATTTGGCAAAAGTTAAAACAATCGTATTTGATAAAACAGGTACTTTAACTTATGGAAAATTCCAGGTAGCAAATATTAAAGCAAATGGTATTTCAAAAGAAGAGTTATTAAAGCTTGCTTCACATGCTGAATATTTTTCCAATCATCCTATTGCTAAGAGCATTGTAAATTCATATCCGAAAAATTTAAATCCAGATAACATTCAAAATGCTCAGGAAATAAGTGGTCAAGGAATTAAAGCCGAGTATCAAGGTAAGGAGCTTCTAGTAGGTAACAAAACATTGATGCTTAAACATCAGATTGATATTTTAGAAACAGCAGAGATTGGTAGTATTGTTTATGTAGCATTAGATGGAGATTTTCTAGGATCTTTAACAATTACTGATCGTCCTAAAGAAAATGCTAATGAAACAATTAAGGAGCTAAGAAATTTAGGAATTAATCAGATTATGATGCTAACTGGTGATCGTGACCTTGTAGCAGCTAAGATTGCAGACGAATTAGCTATCGATCATTATTATGCAGAGTTATTGCCACAAGATAAAGTTAAGAAACTAGAGGAAATAATTAAGGATAAAGATACACCCAAAGATTTAGTAGCCTATGTTGGTGATGGAATTAATGATGCACCTGTTCTCGCTTTAGCAGATGTAGGTATTGCAATGGGTAATCTTGGTTCTGATGCTGCAATCGAAGCCGCAGATACGGTTATAATGCAGGACGAACTTAACCGCATTGCCGATGCAATTAAAGTGGGAAGAAAGACTCTTCGGATTGCTATCCAGAATTTGGTAATTGCTTTATCCATCAAAATTATTATTTTAATTCTTGCAACTTTTGGATTTGCAAACCTATGGCTGGCAGTTTTTGGCGATGTTGGAGTAACAATAATTGCTGTTACCAATGCATTACGGGCTCTAATGGTAAAATAATTTTTTTGATTAATTTTTAATATTTAATAAAAATTAGTTATCAGTACTTAAGCCAAATTCTTCAACAGGACAAATTTCAGAAAAATAACTATCTATGATTCGGTGAATAAGATCGGCATGTTCAGTAGAAGCCAATTTATAATAAATTTCTTTTCCCTCACGTCTGCTGGTAATCAAGTTATCAGACTTTAGAACTTGTAAATGATGAGACACAACAGCTTGGCTTTTACCTACTGCCGAGGCTATATTGATACCACACTCTTCGGTATGACACAAAAACCATAAGATTCTAAGCCGAGTCCCATCAGCTAGTTGTTTGAAAAGATGTGCAGCTTCAACAAATTCTTGTTCTTTAGGCATAACCGCAATTATTTTTTCTGAAAAATGATTATGATCATGCGGTAGTTCTTGACTCATATTATGTTCCTTAAACCACAATTAGATCTTCTTCTGTTGGATAAGGATAAATATCATATGGAGAATAAAGCTCTATTGTGCGTAGTAAATCAGCTAACTCTTCGATTGCAGGTCGTAATTTATCTAGCATATCTTGGATAATTTGCTTTTTATCATCTGTCTTAATTATGTCATTAATCATGTTATCCAATTCTTTGGTTTTAGCATCGAGCTTATCCATCAGATCCGCATTAAATCTCGCTCTAGTTTCAGCCGATTTGCTGTAGCCATTTATAGCCACTTTTTCTAAGTCAATTTGATAACGCAACAAGGCTGGATAAATACCTTCTTGTCCCATGCGCGTAATAATTCTTGCTTGAGTTTTAACTGAATGAATAAAATCCTTAACCAAAACTTGATAACGGGCTTCTAATTCAATTTTGTTTAAGACATCAAATTTTTCCAAAAGCTTAATCGTTTTTGGTTCAATTAGAGCTTCAACAGTATCAATATAATTGTCTAACTTAATTAGACCGCGTTTTTCTGCTTCTTGATACCATGTTTCGTCATAGCCATTGCCTGCAAATAATATATGATGATGCTCGCGCATAACTTCATGTGTAACTTGCATTACTGCTTTATGTAGTTCATCTTGGCTTTGGGGATTTATTTTCTCTATTTCGTCCGCCATATTTTCAAGACTTTCTGCCATGGCTGCAAGCAAAAATGTATTAAGAGATGAGGCATTCATGGAAGCGCCTAAAATCCTGATTTCGAACTTATTACCAGAAAAACTAACAGGTGCTGTCCGATTACGATCAGTAGCATCAATGCTTTGAGTAGCTAAATTGGCAATTGGAGCTGTCATTTCTTTTAATTTTACAGCGCTTATTTCTGTAGTTTCTGCCAACTGCATAAATAGATCATGTAATTTATCACCTAAATAAATTGAAATTACACCCGGCGGAGCCTCATGTCCACCTAAACGGTGATCATTCCCTTCATTTGAAGCAGCCATCCGAATTAAAACTTGATATTTGTCTACTGCTTGAATAAATGCTGATAAAAAGACAATAAACTGTAAGTCTTCTGATGCTTTTTCACCAGGTTCAAATAGATTATCATTCGTTGAATCAATTAGAGAAACATTGTTATGTTTACCTGAACCACTCAATTTAGCAAATGGCTTTTCAGATAGCAGGCAAGTGAATCCATGCCTTAAGGCAACTTTTTTCAAAACATCCATGAGTAGCATATTTTGATCTATGGTAGTCGTTGCTTCGTCATATGCAGTCACAAACTCATATTGACCTGGTGCCGCTTCATTATGTTCAATAACTGTATAAATTCCAAGAGCCCAGCATTCTAGATTTACATCATGCATAAAGGCTTTGACTTTCTCACTAACTGAGCTAAAATATGGTGATTCGTAATCTCCATTTCTTGGCATTTCTGCTGAAAATAACATTCTGTCACAATAGCGTAAATCTGGTCTTTTCATTGCAGCTTCAGTATCTACTAAAAAGAATTCTTGCTCTAAACCAATCATCGGTCTGACAAATTTAACCTCTGTTTTTCCTAACAGATGAAGCATCCTAGTCGCTTGTTGATCTAGAGCTTCGCGAGCCTTGATCAAAGGCATTTTCATATCTAATTTGGCACCATTATAGCTAACATAGACACTAGGAATATATAAAACATTTTGTCTGACGTAAGCATAGGATGAAACATCCCAGAAAGTATAACCTCGGGCCTCAAATGTGTCCCTAAGACCACCATGCGGAAACGATGAACCATCTGTTTCGCCACGCATTAATGATTTACCAGATAATCTAGAAATCGGTAAACCATGCTTATCTTCTTTGAGAAAAGCAGTATGTTTTTCAGCTGTTTTGCCTGTTAAGGGTTGAAACCAATGGCAAAAATGGGTTGCGCCTCTTTCAAGAGCCCAAACCTTCATAGCATGAGCAATTGCATCGGCTATTTCACGATTAATTGGAATATTTTGATAAGTTGCCTGTTCCCACGCTTCATAGACTGGTTTAGGCAAGCGATCCCGCATCACCGATTTACCAAATTGATTGATGCCAAAATTTTCAATTAATTCAAAACGTGTCATAATTTTCCCTCGCATAATTAGTCAAACATCATATTAAAGTAATATACTAGGTATTTTATAGAAAAATTCAAGCTGCAGTAAGAAAATTCAGAAACTTTAAATATATTTAGCAAGTAACTCACTTTTAGTTCTACTAGACAGATATGAAATAGGAATATCTAAAACTGTCTTGGCACCATAATTTTTTTCTGCTGCTAAGCGGGCAGCTGCTCTCGCATAAGCTAAGCTAACTGATGCTGTAAATTCTGGATTGCTAGATAAATTCAGATTGAATTCAAAATTAGCTTTAACTTGCTGTGAAGTTTCCCCTAAACGTATTACTGTACCACCATGTGGCATACCTTGGTGGTTAGCAAAAAACTCTTCCTCAGAAATAATATATACATTTGTTTGATACGGTGCAAAATAGTCAGGAATATTCTTGATTGTATCACTAACTTCTTCTGAATCAGCAGTTTCTTCAAGAACAACATAGACATCTCTTTGATGGGCGGTTGCAGTACTATATTCAATTTTTTTGCCTTGCCTTGCTTCGTCCAACATCTTTTTATTAGGAATTGTATATTGAGCACCATACTTTACGCCAGGAACACGACGTACTACATCACTATGACCTTGGCTTAAACCAGGGCCCCAAAAAGTATGTGTATTACCTTTTGGCAAAATTGCATCAGCCAAAGTTCGCTCCAAAGAAAATAAACCTGGATCCCAGCCAGTAGAAACAACAGCAACCTTATTATTTTCCAAGGCAATTTTATTCATTTTTGTATAATATTGTTTTACTTCAGCATGATTATCAAAAACATCAACCGTGTTGAAATTTCTTATTAATTGTGGGCCTTGTTCCGGAATATCTTTTTGTGACCCACCGGCTAAAATCAAAACATCAATCTCTGTTTCATATTGATCAATATTCTCAAATTTATCTACTTTAACTTTGCTATTTATTGAATCTGGTTTACGTCTTGTAAAAACTGTAATTAAATTAATGTCTGGAAAATTTTCCAGACATTTTTCAATACTTGCTCCTAAATTGCCAAAACCAACAATTCCTATGTTTACCATCTAAACCTCATATATTTTTGTTTGTCACATAACTATCAAGCTAAAAAGTATTTATCCAACAATTAAAGTACATCATTCATTGTATAAAAACCTGGCTTTTGATCTAGCAAAAACTCTGCAGCTTTAATAGCACCATTTGCAAAAATTGCTCTTGAATTAGCTGTATGTTTAATTTCTAATATTTCATCTTCACCAGCAAAAATAACCGAATGTTCACCGACGATCGTGCCACCTCTGAGAGCAGAAACACCAACTTCATTAATTTCTCTGCTATCATACATGCCCGCACGCCCATCCAATTCTGTTAGCTTGTTATCCCTGCCTTTATTGACAGATTCAAAAAGCATTTTTGCAGTACCACTAGGTGAATCCTTTTTATAGCGATGATGTTTTTCGATAATTTCTATATCAAAATCACTTAAAGCAGCTGCCATTCTTTCGACCAGCATTTGCATCACATTAATGCCAAGACTCATATTCTTGGAATGTAAAATGGGAATGCTTTTTGAAGCCTTTTTTATTTGTTCTTCTTGCTCCGCAGAATAACCAGTCGAAGCTAAAATAATTGGCTTTTTGTTTGCTAAAGCAAAATTCAATAAATCAGCTAAAGAATTAGGAGATGAAAAATCAATAATCATCTCAATCTCATCCGTTTCCTGACATTCTTCTAAATTTAGATATATAGGAAATGGTAATTTTTCATCTAACTCTACAGCAAAACCAGCAATAATCTGATGTTGCTTAGATTGTTCTAACATCTGAAAAATCATCCGACCCATTTTGCCAGTTGCACCCGACATCAGTATTTTCATCTTATTCCCCTATTTTCTAATCATCATATTCATTATGTTATGAAAAAATAAAACCTATAGTAATAAGAAACAGATTATGACTCTAGGTAACCTAAATCAATCAAGTGTTTTTTGAGTAAATCATATGTTGCCGGCTCTGCGGATGTTAAAGGAAGGCGTAAGTTGCTGTCACACATACCTAAAAGTTCTAATGCAGCTTTAACAGGGACAGGATTAACTTCATGGAAGAGTGCATTAATAAAAGGATAAAGTTTAACCTGAATTTCAGCACCTGCTCCAAAGTCTCCATCTAAACATGCTTGAACCATATTATGTGTTTCTTCAGGCAATACATTTGCTAAAACAGAAATTACACCATTACCACCAACAGACATTAATGGAACTATAACATCATCATTGCCTGAATAGATAGCAAAATCCTCTGGGACTGCGTTTCTAAGGGCAACAGTATAAGCAAGATTACCAGTTGCATCTTTTATGCCGACAATATTATCAATTTCAGATAATTCTTTAGCTAGACCAACTGGAATTTCAACAGCAGTTCGTCCTGGAACAGTATATAAAATAGATGGTATTTTGACACTTTCCGCAATTGCTTTGTAATGCTCATACAAACCACGTTTAGTGGCTTTATTATAATACGGTGTTACAAGTAACAAGCCATCTGCACCAACTGCTTCTGCTTCTACGCTAAGTCCTATAGCATGATCAGTATGATTAATGCCAGTACCAGCAATGACAGGAATTTTGCCCGCAACACGTTTAACTGTATATTCAATCACTTCGATCTGTTCTTGATCTGAAACTGTAGATGCTTCACCAGTAGTTCCCATAGAGATAATCGCATCCGTCTTATTTTCTAAATGAAAATCGATTAACTTATCCAATGCAGAGTAATCTACTTCTCCTTGATCAGTAAAAGGTGTGACTAGAGCAACGCCCGAACCTTGAAATAACATAGCTACCTCCTATTTAATTACAATCATCGTTTTCAAACGTTATGATTTAATGTGTTTTACGATAGATAAAATTAATTATACATAATTTAGATTAATTATTACAATAAATTGATCCGTAATTGTTCAATTCCTATTTTTAATTGTCGGATTATTACCAACTTTCTATATATCAAATCAAAACAACTTACAAATTAAACTTATCTGCCAGAGCATTTACAATTTGCTTTGTATTTGCTGTATCTACTACATAAGAGATGCTAATGTCCGAAGTAGAAATCATATAATAAGGAATATTTTGGTCAACAAAAACTCGAAATGCTTCCGCAGCAACACCTGCTTGATGACGCATTGCAGAACCAATTATCGAAACTTTTGTTAAATCTTCTTTTATTTTATAAGAAAAATTCAATTCATTCAGAATTTCAATAATTCCGGCTTTATCGCTTTTATTAGCAGTAAAAGAAACGGCAGAATGATTATCTTTTAATAGGATTTGATTTAAAATATCAATATTTATATTTGCGTTTGCCAAAGCTAAAAAACATTTTGTCACCTTTTCATCTATTTTTTCTAGCTTTTCCAAATTTACTAATAAAACATCATCGATCTTTGAAATATTGGTCAAACGAATTTCTTCCATATTCTCAATCATAGAATTCTCCTGTTCATTGTTGATGTATGTGCCTTCTACCTCACCTGTATTTAAAGCGACATAAAGTGGAACTTGATACTTTGATGCTAACTCCACACTTCTAGCAGCAATGATTTTTGCCCCTAAATTTGCCATTTCAACAGCTTCCTCATAGGTAACTTGACTTAATTTTTTTGCGTAAGGTCTAATACGTGGATCGACTGTATAAATACCAGCTACATCTGTATATATTTCGCATTTTGCTTTCAGCTTTGCAGCTAAAGCAACTGCCGAAGTATCAGAGCCGCCTCTACCTAAAGTAGTAATTTCACCTTCGGCATTCATACCTTGAAAGCCTGCAACAATAACAATTTTATCTAAATTGAGTGACTCCAAAATTCTATGGGGATCGATAGTTTCTATTTGACTGCTTAAATGTTGACCACGCGTCTTGAAACCTGCTTGAAAACCTGTAAAGCTTTGAGCTGGATGGCCTAAATCAATTAAATGCATAGCTAATAATGAAGCAGAAACAATTTCTCCGCTAGATAAAAGCATATCAAGTTCTTTTTCATATGGCTTTTTTGCCAGTCTATTTGCTAAAAATAATAAATTGTCAGTCGTATCGCCCATGGCCGAAACAACAACTACAACCTTATGTCCTGCTGATTTGCGATGCAAAATTAGTTCTGCTACATCTTTGATTTTATCTGTAGTTGAGACAGAACTACCACCAAATTTCATAACTAATGTATTCATAAAATGTCCTTCTTAACATCTGCTAAATTATCACCAAAATTATTCACTTTCTGTGTAAGGTAAGTCATTACGGATTAGATCATTATAATCTTCTCTTTTGACAGCCAGCTTTGCTTGACCATCATTAACAAAAACGACTGCAGGTTTAGGTAAGCGATTGTAATTTGAACTCATGGAAAAAGTATAAGCTCCGGCAGCAGGAATGATAAGTAAATCATTTTGATCAGGCATTGGTAGTTTTGCTTCTTCGATTAAAACATCTCCAGATTCGCACAATTTTCCAGCAACTTTAAAAACTGCTTCTGGTTCATCATTGATTCGATTTGGTAAAGCGGCTTCATATTTTGCACCATATAATGCAGGCCTAATATTGTCGCTCATACCACCATCTACAAAAATATAGGGATTGCCACGATAAGGATATTTAACAGCTCCGATTTTATAAATGAGGCTACCACTGTCATTAATCAATGCTCTGCCTGGTTCAATCGCAATATTTTTTATTTCTAAATTATACTCTTCAATCTTTTTTTCAATTATTTCTATATAAGTGGGCAAAAATGTCTCCAGATTAAAAGGTTGATCTTCTGACGTATAATATACACCAAAGCCACCACCCAAATTAATTTCTGGCAAAGAGATATTATGTTCTTCTCTAATTTGATGAACAAAATCTAGAACTATTTCTGCTTCTTCAAAAAAGAATTTTTTGTTTAGGACTTGAGAGCCAATATGGCAATGGATACCCACCAAATCAATATAAGGATCTTGAGCAATTTCATTTAGCAATGTATAAGTTGCTTGATCAGCAGTATTCATACCAAATTTAGAATCTTCGGTACTAGTTTTGATAAAGGCATGTGTATCTGCCTCAATCCCAGGATTAATGCGTAATAAAACCTTGATTGTTTGCTGTCGTTCCTGGCAGAGTTTTGATAATAATTGATATTCAGTTGGATGGTCAATAACAATACGACTGATCTTGTAATCTAAAGCCATTTCAAGCTCTCTTTGCAATTTGTTGTTACCATGCAAAATAATACTTTCTGGGTTAACCCCTGCTTTGATTGCAGTAAATAACTCACCTTCACTAACTACATCTAAAGCAAGTCCCAATTCTTTAATTAGACCAAAAATGTAAAGATTCGAGAAAGTTTTTCCTGCATAATAAACTGTGGTATCAAATCTTTCTGATACAAAATTATCAAGAAATAGATGTGCTCGTTCAATAAAATCAGCTTCGTCAAAAACATATAAAGGGGTACCAAACTCCTTAGCTAATTCATTAACAACAATTCCACCGATGTTAAGCTTGTTATTTTTCACTGTCATTGTGCCATGTAATTTCATAAGCTCACTCCCTATTCAAATATAAAGAATATTCATATAATAGCTTAATTTGTCAATAATAAATATAACACTACAAAATGTGTCTATATGGATAAAAATTCCGAATCTTCTATTAGTTGTCTAGTATACGGATTTTGTGGATTGTCAAAAATTTCATCCACTTTACCTACTTCGACAATCGTACCCTGATTTAAAACTGCAATTCGATCGCATAAAAACTGAATTACAGATAAATCATGTGATATAAATAGACAAGCAAAACCTATTTTTTTTCTTAAATCTTGTAAAAGATCCAAGACTTGTGCTTGAACGGAGACATCTAATGATGAAACAGGTTCATCAGCTAACAATAAATCTGGTTCTGTAATAAGTGCAGAACCAATTGCCACTCTTTGCAATTGTCCTCCCGATAATTGTCTAGGATATCGATTCGCATATTCTTCTACCAAGCCTATATTGTGTAACATTTCGAAAACTTTATTTTTTCTATTTTGTTTGTTTAGCTTATCTTGGATAATTAGTGGTTCTTCTAATTGCTCTCCTATAGTCATAATTGGGTCAAATGAATCATAAGGATCTTGAAAAACCATTTGGATGCCTGCATTAGTTGTCTTTATTTTTTCTTTAAAGGACAAGTTTTGTAAAGAATTTCTTCTAAAAAATATTTCACCTTCTACTGGTTCTAAAAATCCAGCAATGGTATTGGCTAAAGTAGATTTACCTGAACCCGACTCACCAACTAAACCCAGAAACTCATGTTCAACAATATTTAGCGACAAATCTCTAAGTACATAATCTGTTTTTTGCTTGCTAACAGAATAATCTACAAATAAATGCTTAACTTCCAAAATGTTATTTTTCATCGGGTTGCTCACTCGTTCTTATCTTTTCAGACTCGGAAAAATTCTTATTATATAAAAAACATGCTACTTCATGATTTTTACCTGCAGAAATCATATGAGGAATTTTCTGATAACATTTTTTAAAGGCAAAAGGACAACGACTAGCAAATTGACAGTTAGTAGCAGGACCCCTTTGATCCTGTACACGGGGTTTCATTACTGCTAATTTTTTTCCACGCTTTTCTTTGGTTGGGGCAGAATCAATTAACAAACTGGTATATGGATGTTTAGGTTCGTGGATAATTTGCTCTGTCCTTCCTACCTCGACCGGAATTCCAGCATAAAGTACATAAACTCGATCACAAATATGTTGTATCGTAGATAAATCATGCGAAATATATAGAACTGACAAATTTTTGCTTTCATTAATGATTTTTATTAATTCTAATACTTGGATCTTAACATTAACATCTAAAGCTGTAGTTGGCTCATCTGCTATTAGTAATTCCGGGTTGTTAATAATTGCCATTGCTATCAAAACTCTTTGTCTTTGTCCGCCAGATAATTCGTGTGGATAACTTTTATAAGTTTTTTCAGGATCTGGCAAGTTTACAGCACGCATCGCTGCCAAAATTCGATATTTAATTTCTTTTCTAGGCATTTTAGTGTGGATCTGTAATACTTCACCAATTTGTTTACCAATTGTCATCAAAGGATTTAAAGCCTGAGCAGCATCTTGATAAATAACACCTAAGCGACTGCCATTAATTGTTTGGCGCTGATTATTTGTTAATTTAGTAATATCTCTTCCCTCAAAAAACACTCTACCTGAAGCTATTGAAATTCCTTTCGGTAAAAGTCCTGCAATAGACATAATCGTTATGCTTTTACCACTACCTGATTCACCGACCAGACCAACAATTTCACCTCGTTTAACATTTAGTGAAATATCTCTTACTAATTCTGCACCATTGGCTGAGGTTACTTTGAGATTTTCTACCCGCAAGATATCTGATTTATTAACTAATGAATGTCCTAATCGTCGAGTCATTTTATCACCATTTTAAGTTTATATTAAAGTTTATTTTCTTGATCTCTTAGTTTAAAGGAATGACTGACAAAAAATGAGCCAAGTACTATCACCACAATTAAAATGCCAGGAAATATTGCGGCGGATACTCCTTGGAAAACAAAGCCTTGGGCGTCTTTTAACATTCGTCCCCAAGTGATCTGATCAGTTGGCACGCCAAGACCTAAAAAACTAAGCGAAGATTCAGCTAAAATTGCATTAGAAAAACCCAAAGCCAGAGCTGACAATAATCTCGATTTTATTAAAGGAAAAAGATGTTTAAATATTATTCTCCCCGAAGAAGATCCTAAAAGTTGCAACCTCTTAACGAAGTTACGTTGACGGTATTCCAAAAAACCACTTCTAACAATTCTTGCATAAGAAGGGATGAACATAATACCTAAAGCTACAATAACTTGAATGACACCATTACCAAAGCTAGAAACAAAAAGTAAGCCCATTAAGATCATAGGAATTGATAATAAGGCTTCAGTTAAACGACTAAAAATATAGTCTAATACACCGGCAAAATAACCACTCAACGCTCCTATAATTGACCCAAAGAAACAACCGATAAAATTTATTCCTAGCGATACAAATATGGTAATAGGAAAGGCTGACATTGCCCTTACAAAAACATCTCGCCCGTAATTGTCAGTACCAAACCAGTGTTTTACACTGGGGCCTTGAAAGCGGTCTAATGGATTCATTTCGGTAACACCATATGGTTTATAAATTAGGGAAATTAAATATAGTATTAATGGTATCCCCAATAAAATAACTCCAATAAAAAATTGCTTGCGAGCAGAATTTAACACTGAACTATCTGTATAAAGATCACGTTTAAGCTTAGGATTACGAATTTGATCGAGATTATTGTTTAGTTTTCCGGTAGTCAATTTCATGATTCACCTCTTTTTTTGTGAATCTAAATTAGCTTGATTTTTCATTCTTAAGAAAAATGTATTTCTGCTTTTGTAAAGTTTTTTATTTTGCTCACGGATTCTAGGGTCAATAAATTGATTAATAAGATCAACGCAAAAATTCACAAAGACGACAATAAAAGCAATAAGTAAAACAATACCTTGAGTCAGTTGAAAGTCTCTTGCCTCTACAGCTGTTACTAATGAACGACCAAGACCAGGTATTAAGAAAACTTGCTCAATGATGATACTGCCACTAAAAACCTCAGCCAGGATTAAGCCCAGTGCAGTTATAAAAGGAACTAAGCTATTTCGAAAAATATGAAAGAACATAACTCTGGATCTTGAAGCTCCTTTACCAATTGCTGTTTTTACATAATCTGATTCCCTTTGTTCAATAATTGAATCACGTAAAAATTCCATTGCCATAGCAAGCCTCGATAAAGCAATAGCTAGAGCTGGCATCCAATAACTTTGGAAGGCATTGTTAAGATCAAAATCAACACTTCCACCTTGTAAAGCCAATTGTGATGTTCTAAAAATTAACATCAAGATAATAGCCATAAAAAAAGGTGGAATGGCAAGACATGTTTCTGATGATATTCTGATAAAATTGTCTAATTTAGAATTTGGTTTTCTTGCTGCCAAAATTGCTAAAGGAATAGCCAAAATAATGATAAAAAAGAAGGCATATAAAGCCAGAAACAACGTATAAGGTAGGGCTTCAGTTATTAGCTCTATGACAGGTCTTTGAAAACGGAAGGAAAAACCTAAATCGCCGTTAAATAAATCTGAAAAATAAGTATATATTTTGACAAAAATTGACTTATCTAGACCAAGTTCTGCTTCTAAAGCAGCTACTTGAGCATTACTAGCATTCATCCCCAACATGATCCGAGCTGGATTGCCAGGAATTAATTCAAACATGGCAAAAACGATTAATACGATAATAAAAATCGTAATTATCATATCTATAATTTTTTTAACAATATATCTTGTCATTATTCAGCTACAAAATACACTTCATACATATCTTGAACGTATTGTGGATAAGTTGTGTAACCACCTAATTTTTTGCTGATTGCAGTTTGCACGCCTGGATTCTGGATAAATACCGAGGCAGCATCTGTTTGTAGCATTTGTTGCATTTCATGATATAGCTTAACACGTTGGTCTTCATTCGTAATAGATTGAGCTTCTTCAAACAAAGCATCAAACTCCGGATTGCTATAATTAATAAAATTCATATCGCTTGGGCTATAGTAATAACTGAGTACAGTAGCTGGAGCCACATGATCAAAAGTCAAGGCAATAACTGTTGACTGATGGTTACGTCCTTGAAAAACATCAGAAAGCCAGGTACCCCAATCTACAGATTTAATATCTGCTTGAACGCCAATTGCATCAAGATTTTCAGCTATGACTTCTGCTGTTTGTACGTGAATAACATAATTGCCTGGTACAGTGATGGTAATATTTAAATCAGAGTAACCATTTTCTTCTAAGAGTTTTTTTGCTTCTTCAGGATTATATTGGCTTTCTAAATTTGAATTGTAATACTGCCCCATAGATGGTGCCATACCAGATTCCAAGACTTTAC
This sequence comes from Clostridiaceae bacterium, assembly GCA_012518845.1. Taxonomy (GTDB): domain Bacteria; phylum Bacillota; class Clostridia; order Saccharofermentanales; family DTU023; genus UBA5436. The sequence continues at coordinate 65,660 of JAAYRJ010000052.1, read as the reverse complement.
CTTCACCAAAAGTAACAGCTTCAACTATCATTTGTTTATCTACTGCCATATCCATTGCTTTTCTTACGATCGGATCATCAAATGGCTCTTCTTGATTGTTTAAACCCCATACTTGAACCATATTTGAATCAGCAGTAACAAAGTTATATTGATCTTTGAGCAAATCCTTTTTATCTGCTGTTAGATATGGGAAAATATCTATATTACCAGCTTGTAAATCTACAATAGCTGCATCTGCAGATGGGACGATCAAAAAGGTAACTTCATCTAAGTAGGCTATACGCTCACGCCAATAGTTTTCATTCTTTTCCATTTTTACATGTTGTTGTGGCTGATATTCTGTAAAGACAAAAGGTCCTGTACCTATCGGTTCAGTCGCTTGTTCTGAATAATCTTCAGGTACAATAGCTAAAGTCATATACGTTATAAAATCTGCATCGGATTCTTTTAAAGTTACAGATACCTCATTTTGTTCTGGATCAGCTTCAACAGAATCAATAATACTCAATTGGGGAACTTTTAGAGTTCCGTCATTTATCCCTGCTGCATTTTCTAAAGAATAGACAACATCATCTACTGTCAGTTCTTTACCATTATGAAAGGTTACATTTTCTCGAATTTTAAAAGTAAAGATCTTTGCATCATCTGAAACATCATAGCTCTCGGCCAAAGCAGGTTCGAAGGTGCTATCTGGCATCAATTTTACTAAACCATCAAAAAAATTATAAATTATCTCTTTAGTACCAGCAGCTGCAGCTAAATGAGGGTCAAAAGAATCCGGTTCTTGGGTAATTCCTAAGATAACAGAACCACCTTGCTGAGACTCTCCTTGGCTGAGATCTTCTGTAACCTCAGAATCTTCTTCGGAGATATTTGCTTCAGAATCGGATGAGTCTTGACACGCTACTGAAAAAAGCAAAATAAAACTCAAAAAAACAGATAAGAACTTATTTCTCTTGTTCATTTAAAGTATACTCCTTTGTAAACATTCAACATCTATTATTAAAACGTCTTGGGATTTTAATGTGATTATAAACTCTTTACTTCATTAATAATATCTAAACTAAACTATCATACATTATATTTTATATAAAATTGAATATATTTAAAGTCACTTTTTGTATTCCTGCAATTTGAACAATATTCAATTAATTATTTTGGCATTTCAGTCAATTTGTGGAAATGCTTATAATTATTCATTTTCATGTAATATTATTTTGACAAAAAAGTACTGGATCCATATAATAACCACGTTATCAGCTTGGTAAAGATCAATATTAGTATAGATTTTTTTACAAAAATAATGCATGGATTGTTGAATCCTAAAGAAATCAATGAATAAACATACATTATTTTCAGAATATAAAGGAGAAAATTATGAAAAATAAAAAAACCACAAAAGTTTTAATCTCATTAATGCTAATTCTTGCAATGTTAGTTAGCGTTGCATGTGGAGGTAATGGTGCGGAAGATGAAACCCCAGAAACAGATACGGTAGTTGAAGAAGCTGAAGCTGAAGAAACAGACGCAGACGAATCAGAATCAGCAGCCGGTTTAGAAGGCAATGCTTTGGATGACGGCGTTCTCGACCTTGGTACAAATGCTGCTTTCCCACCATACGAATTTTATGATGGCGATCAAATGGTTGGTATTGATATTGATATAGCCAAAGCAATTGCTGACTATTTAGGCTATGAAGTTAAAATTCATGATATGGAATTTAGCAATATTATTGCTTCGATCGAAAGTGGCAAGTTAGACGGCGGTATTGCCGGCATGACTGTTACAGCAGATCGTTTAGAAAGTGTCAACTTCTCTAATTCATATGCAACCGGCATTCAATCCATTATTGTTACCAAAGACAGTGAAATAGGATCAATTGATGATTTAGAAGGAAAGAAAATTGGTACTCAATTTGGTACTACTGGTGATATGTATGCTCAAGATGATTTTGGCATAGACAATGTTCAGGCTTTTGATAAAGGTGCAGATGCTGTCGTTGCTCTATTAGCAGGTAATGTAGATTGTGTCATCATAGACAGCGCTCCAGCACAAAGTTTTGTTGAAGCAGATGACAATTTACAATTATTAGATACAAACTATACTGAAGAAGATTATGCTATTGCCTTAACAAAAGATAATGATACTTTGTTAGAGGAAGTTAATTATGCTTTAGAAGTTTTAACAGATGATGGTACGATTCCAGCAATCATTGAAAAATATATCCCTGCTAAATAATATAATTCAGACAAAACCAGCTCAATAATAGCTGGTTTTTCTGTCTAAAGAGAAAGGATAATCTATGCCGATGCTAACAGCAAAATTTCTTGAAGATTTTCAATCTGTTTTTTTTACTGGCGAAAATTGGAAATACTTAGCAAATGGTTTTAAAATTACAATCCAAGTTACGTTCTTTGCTTTCCTGATCGGTTTAGTTTTTGGTATTATCCTGGCTGTTATTCGGGTAGCACATAAAGATCTTAAACCCAGCTGGAGAAATCCTTCAGGTTTTCTACTTAATTTGCTCAATAAAATTGCTAACATTTACATTACAGTTATCAGAGGAACCCCAACTACAATTCAATTATTGATTATGTTCAATGTAATTTTGATTAGCCTAGATAACTTGCCATTGGTTGCTATTTTAACCTTTGGTCTTAACTCTGCCGCCTACATGGCAGAAATTTTTAGAAGTGGTATTCAAGCTGTCAGTAAAGGTGAGAAAGAAGCTGCTAGGTCATTAGGTCTAAACTACTTACAATCGATGCGTCATGTTGTTTTACCACAAGCATTCCGCAACTGTTTACCAGCTTTTGGTAATGAAGTTATCACTTTATTTAAAGAAACATCGATTAGTGGCTTCATTGGCTTAATTGATTTAACCAGAGGTGCAAATATATTAGTAAGCAACACCTTCAAAGCTGCTCCTCCTTATTTTGCAGCGGCAATGATTTATTTGATTGTTGTTTATGGTTTAGAGCATTTATTTAATTTCATAGAAAAGAGATATTTACATGCTTAAAGTGAACAAATTATATAAAGATTTTGGCGATTTAAAAGTCTTAAAAAATGTTAATCTAGAAATTAAATCAGGTGAAAAGGTTGTGGTTGTTGGTCCCTCAGGTTCAGGTAAATCTACTTTGTTGCGATGCTTGAATTTACTTGAACAACCAACTTCGGGTGAAATCTTTTTTGAAGATCAAGAGATTACAAAACCTAAAATTGATCTAAATCTAATACGTGAACAAATGGGAATGGTTTTTCAACAATTTAATTTGTTTTCAAATTTAAATGTTTTAGATAATTTGATCTTAGCACCTCTTAAACGCGATAAGCTAAAAAAACAAGAAGCTGAAGAGAGAGCTTATAATTTATTAAATAGAATTGATTTGGCAGATAAGGCTAATGCTTATCCAAGACAATTATCTGGTGGGCAACAACAAAGAATTGCAATCATTCGGGCGATGATGATGGACCCCAAGGTATTACTATTTGATGAACCTACGTCTGCACTTGATCCAGAGATGGTTGGCGAAGTTTTAGATTTAATGACAGAATTAGCTGAGTCAGGCATGACGATGATTGTTGTTTCACATGAGATGGGTTTTGCCAAACAAGTTGCAAATAGAATCATGTTTATGGATGAAGGTCAAATCGTAGAAGAAAGTTATAACCCTGCAGATTTCTTTGAAAATCCTAAAGAAATCAGAACCCAGCAATTTCTTTCCAAAGTACTTTAGAAAATTTGTAATTATTTGTAATTAAATTATTTTACTCTGCAAAATCTATTAAACAAGGCTTTTGCAGAGTTTTTTGTTTTAAAACTTAATTCTTCCTGATTTAGCTATTAAGCCAGAATCGTCTAATTCCATTTGTTTTACATGCCAGTTTTTGCCAAGTTCTTTCTTAATTTTTTCACAAATTAAATTACCATCTTCGGAATTAAGATAAACAGTTAATATAGCTGGACCAGCACCAGATAAGACACTTCCCAAAGCACCCGCTTGTTTACCTATAGCTAAAATATCATAAAAACCATCAATTAATTCTGCCCTATAAGGTTGATGTAAGCGATCTTTCAACCCATTTTCAATTAAATTTGGATTTCCATTTTCTAATCCTTGGGTTAAGAATGTTAGTGCACTCAAATTGAAAATTGCATCTTCTCGACTAATTTTTTCTGGCAAAATAGCTCTTGCACTTTTTGTTTTTAAGCTGTAATTAGGATAAGAAACAATAAATTTCACATTAGGATCGACCGTTATTTTTTGATTCAAAACATTTGGAATATTATCATGATTTAAAATACGGGCAATTTGTAAGCCTCCAAAAACAGCTGGACTTAAATTATCTGGATGTCTTTCTATTGTGGCGGCGATAGCCAAAGCTGCCTCTTTCGAGAAAGGATCGATCGTAAAATCTGCAAGTTTATCCTCAATTTCTCTCAAGATAGTTTCTTTATCATAAAGCTGTTCAGCAACCCAAGCTGCTGCCATAGCACCAGCTGTATAACATGTTGCTGATGAGCCAAGTCCCCTTGCGACAGGTACTTCACTTGCTAAAGATTCAACTGATTCAAGCAAGGGTAAATCTACGTCAAATAAAGTGGCATACTGTACATAAGCCTCTGTCATTGGCAGTTGCTCAATACTAGTAACTGCAAGTTTATCATGTTGTTCCTTGGGGCTTACTACTTCTTCGATATTTTGCCAACGAAAAGTAAACCAATTATATATTTGAAAAGCGATTCCTAAACAATCAAAACCAGGTCCTAAGTTAGCACTTGTACCTGGCACACGTACTGTTAATTCTTGCATACATACTCCAACCTAAAAAATAATGTTTCTATTATAGCAATTATTAGAAAATAATGTTGAGCTTAGCCTAATTAATATGACTATGTTACACAAATCAAAAACTGCCTATGAAATTCACAGGCAGTCTTAGTAATTTGTTTAGTTAAAGGATAATATTACTTAACTTCACAGTATTTGAAGAATTTCCAGCCTAAAGGTGTGCTGAAGAATCCATCAACATCTTTGCTGAGCATAAATAGATCTGTGTAATAGTAAATAGGTACAATTGCACCAGTTGACATTAACAAATCTTCTACTCTATGCATCATTTCATAACGAACTTCTGCATCTTCTTCAAGTTTGATTAATCTAATTGCCTCATCATATGTTTGAGCCCAAGTACCATTTTCAACGTTGAGATCAGAACCTAAGTCTGAGAAATCAATACTATAAATAGCTAATTCAGCATGTGGCCCTTTACCAAATTGAACATCATTGTTACCAGAAACAGTTGTCCACATATCTAAGAAAGAAATAGGATCATTGTAGTCTGCAATCCAGCCATTACGTGCAACTGTATAATCACCATCTTTACGTGTATTGAGGAATGTATTCCATTCTTGATTTTCAAGACTCATATCAAGACCAACAGAGGCATATACACCTTGAATATATTCACCAATGGCTTGATGACCTTCACTTGTGTTATAAAGATAAGTCATTGCTGGAACATTTGTAAATTGCCCTGTTCCTTCATCTAAATCATAATGCTTTTTAAGAAGTTCAAAACCTTCTGCATAAACTGATTCGTATGCGTCTCTGTCTGTGTCAAAGTAACCAGCATAATCTTCAGGACCAGCATTTTCATAGAATTGAGAACCATCTGGCTCTGTCATACCCATAGCTACAAAAGAAGCTGCAGGTATTTGACCACCTTGAGCTACACTTTCAACAATGTAGGTACGATCGATTAATAAGGACAAGCCTTTTCTAATTTCTTCATTCGCTTTTTCTGCTTCTTCGCCAGTTAAATCACTATCTGCAGGCAATAAGCTTTCATTAATGTTGTAACAAACATAGTAAGTACCAATTTGACCTTCAACAAAGAATTCATCAGGATTAGATTCTTCTAAAGCTGCGATTTCATTAGTTGGAACGTCATCAATCAATTGCCATGCACCATTTTGGAAGTTAGTGAGCATATTATTAGCATCATTGGAAAGATAGAACTCGATTTTTTCCATTTTGATTTCATCAGCATCAAGATAATCAGGGTTCTTTTCTACTGTAATAACACTGTCATGTTCCCAACCAGTTAATTTGTATGCACCATTTGAAACATATGTAGCAGGATCTGTAGCCCAGGCTTCATCAGCAACAACATCTTCACGCACAGGGAATAAGGTTGGGAAAGCCAATAACTCATCCCAATATGTAGCAGGATTTGTTGTTGTTACTGTAAGTGTACTATCATCTAATGCTTCAACGGCTAATTTTGCGTCTGGATTAACAAACTCTTCGCCTGCTTCATCCATTTCCCACATTTCATCATAACCAACAACTAAATCAAACATATAGTTATAGTCAGCAGATAATTCTGGTGAAGCAGCACGTTGCCATGCAAAAGCAAAATCATGTGCTGTTACAGGTTCGCCATCAGTCCAGGTAGCACCTTCACGGATTGTGTATGTATAGGTTGCTGTTCCATCATCGTTTATTTCAGGTTCAACTAATTCTTCGGCTAAATCAGGCTTAATAACAGCTGTACCTTCTTCATCAATATCCCATTTTGCTAAACCTGCAAATAGATGAACAATCATTGTACCACCGTCAACGGCAGAGTTTAAAGCTGGATCAATTGTATCTGGTTCAGAAGCTAAACTAACTGCAATTGAGGTACCACCTTCTGAACTAGTGTCAGAATCAGCAGCCTCATCAGCAGGTTCAACATCTTCATCAGAATCTACTGTTTCTACATCCTCTTTAGCAGCATCTGTATCTGCTGGTTCATCACTAAATCCACCACCACAAGCAGCTAAAGAAATTAGCATAGAAACCATTAATAATAATGCTATTATTCTTTTCATCTTTTTCTCCTTTTGTTTATTCTTTAGAATAATATTTTCTTAACACGATAAATCGTGTAAAAAACTAATTAATATCTTGCCATCTGTGGCAAGCAATAAAGTGCTCGGTTGAAGCTTCTTCAAATTCCGGCATACTCTCAGCGCAAATATCTTTTGCATAAGGACATCTAGTTCTAAATGGACAACCAGATGGCGCATTAAGTGGACTTGGAATATCTCCTTCTAAAATAATCCGTTTATGTTTTCTGGCATAATTTGGATCAGGAACTGGAACTGCGGAAATTAATGACTGTGAATACGGATGAAGTGGCTTATTATAAAGATCCTCAGTGCTACCCATTTCCACAATTTTTCCTAAATACATAACAGCAATCCGATCACTAATATGTCTTACAACTAACAAATCATGTGCAATAAATAAATATGATAAGTGTAAGCTGTTTTGTAATTCCTCAAACATATTGATTACTTGAGCTTGAATCGAAACATCTAAAGCCGACACAGGTTCATCTGCGACAATAAAGCTAGGATTAATAGCTAATGCTCTTGCAATACCAATTCTTTGTCTTTGTCCACCGGAAAATTCATGAGCATAGCGGGCAGCATGTTCACTATTCAAGCCTACATAATCCATTAGCTCAAGAATTTTTTCATTACGCTCTTTTTCGTCTTTATACATTTTGTGGATATCAAGTGGTTCACCAATAATATCTGCAACTGTCATTCTTGGATTTAAGGATGAGTATGGATCTTGAAAAACCATCGTTGATTCTTTTCTGAATTTCTCGATTGAGGTTTTTCCTTTAATCTCTTTACCATTAAAATAAATTTCACCATCTGTGATGTCGTATAAATGCAGAACACTACGTCCTACTGTAGTTTTACCACAACCAGACTCTCCAACTAAGCCCAAAGTTTCACCATGTCCAATCGTAAATGAAACATCATCCACAGCTTTTAAGGGCTTAGATCTAAATAATCCCATTTGAATGTCAAAATATTGCTTTAAATTTCTTACATCTACTAAAGGAGTCGAAGTTTCTTTTGACTTAATAATATTTTGAGATTTAATTTTCTTTTTCATTATGCTTCTCCTCCTTCTTCTATTATTACTGCTCCATCATCTTTGGAATCACCTGTTAAAACAATTGAACCTTCTTCGATCCGATCTTTAACATTTAACCAACAAGCGGCTTGATGGTAATCATTAATTCTTAAACGATCAGGTACTTGCTCTAAACAAATTTTTAAAGCACGGTCACAACGTGGTGCAAAGGCACAACCTTTTGGCAAATTTAGTAGGTCTATGGGTGTACCTTTAATTGATTCTAATTGTTTGCCCACAGTAGTTACACTTGGTAACGACTTAAGAAGACCTTTTGTATATTCATGTTTTGGATTGTAGAAAATTTCATCAGCAGTACCTTGTTCACATATCCGTCCTGCATACATAACGATGACTTCATCACAAATTTGAGCGATTACACCTAGGTCATGTGTAATCATGATGATAGCCATACCAATCTCTTGTTGCAATTGCTGCATAACATCAAGAATCTGAGCTTGAATCGTCACATCTAAAGCTGTTGTTGGTTCATCAGCTATTAATATGTCTGGCTCACAAGCCAATGCCATTGCAATCATAACTCTTTGACGCATACCACCTGACAATTCAAATGGATATTGTTTTAAACGCTTTCTAGGCTCATTTACATTAACCATTTCAAGCATTTCCAATGCCCTTGCCTCTGCTTCTTTTTTATTTCGATTAGTATGGAGAAGGATACCTTCGGTTAACTGTTTGCCAATTGTATAAGTTGGATTTAAAGAAGTCATTGGATCTTGGAAAATAATACTTATTTTATTGCCGCGAATACCTTGCATAACTTCTTCGCCAGCATCCACTAGTTCTTGATCATTAAACTTAATCGAACCGTTAACAATCTTGCCGTTCTTTTCTAGGATTTGCATAATTGAATAAGCAGTAACGGATTTACCAGAACCTGATTCACCAACAATTCCTAAAATCTTACCTGACTCAACATTAAAACTAATACCATTAAGAGCCTTTACTTCGCCCTGATCAGTAAAAAAGGAGGTTTCTAGATTTTTTACTTCTAATAAAGACATATATTTGCTCCTTGCTTATTCTGATAACTTTGGATCAAATGCATCACGTAAACCATCGCCAAACAGATTGAGTGATAAAACAATTAAGGAAATTACAACTGCTGGGATGATTAGACGATATGGATATGAATTAATACCATTCAAGGCATCTGATGCTAACGAACCAAGTGAAGGCATTGGTGCATTTACACCAAGTCCAAGAAACGATAAATAGCTCTCAGTAAAAATAGCGCTAGGTATTTGCAAAGCAGTAGAAATAAAGATAACACTAATCGTATTGGGTATTAAGTGTTTTCTGATAATCCAGCTACCTTTTGCACCAGCTGCTCTAGCAGCCAAAACATATTCTTGCTCTCGTAACGATAAGATCTGACCTCTGACAAGCCTTGCCATAGAAACCCAATACAAGATCGCAAAAACAATGAATAAGCTAATTATATTACTACCTATTTTAGCTAATACTGTTCCTTCAATTATTGGAGCTAACGTTACTCTTAATACAGATGCAATCAAAATGACCATCAGCATCTCAGGTAATGAATAAATAACATCAACAATCCGCATGATAACCAAATCAACTTTTCCACCTACATAACCAGCAATAGAACCGACAGTTAAACCAATAACTAAAACGATAATACTAGCAAAGAAACCTACTAGTAAAGAAATTCTGGCTCCATAGATAACTCTGATAAAATAATCACGGCCTTGTCCATCTGTACCAAAAACATGTGGGAATACTCTTTCACCCGCTTCTATTTTTTCCAGTTCTGTAGTTCCATATTCAAAAGGTGAAAGATTTAAATATGATGCATCAACAGGTTTACCTGGTGTTAAGCCGAGCTGTTGTTCATAACTATAAGGCCAAAACAGAGGAACAAAGATCGTAGCTAATATGATTATTACTATAGTAAAGAAAGCTAACATAGCAATTTTATTTTTCTTTAAGCGTCTGATACTATCTTTAAAAAAGGTTGAGGATGGCCTCATTTTAACTAAATATTCTTTTTCCTCATCAGTCGCTGGTAAAAATTTATCAGCATCAATGTGCATGCTTAAAGGATTTTTTTTCACAGCAAACTCCTATTCAAATTTAATTCTAGGATCAACAACTTTATACAGAATATCGCTGATTAAATTCATGACTACAATAAATGTTGCTAAAACAATCGTAGTCCCCATAATCAGTGGATAGTCCCTATCATTGATACTATCAACGAATGCTCTACCTATACCAGGTACTGCAAATATTTTTTCGACAACAAGTGAACCTGTAACTATATAGGCAAGCATTGGACCAAAATAGGTAATTACAGGTAACAAAGAATTTTTTAGAGCATGGCCAAAAATAATTTTATAATTTTTTACACCTTTAGCTCTAGCGGTTCGAATATAATCTTGACCTAGAACATCTAGCATTGAAGATCTTGTAAGTCTAGTTATATATGCCATAGGATATAAAGCTAAAGTAATAATCGGTAGTACGAAACCACCCTCTGCAGCACCATTTGCAGGAAACCAGCCCAATTTCAAACTAAAAGCTATTAAAAGCAAAGCACCCATAATAAACGACGGTATCGAAACAAAAGCTGTTGTAAATACCATAATCGTTTTTTCTATCCACGTATTACGCTTCAGGGCAGCAACAGCACCTAAAACAGTTCCCGTAATTAAAGCAATCACAGCGGCCGTCACTCCTAACTTGGCAGAAGTTTTAAGTCCATCCATAATTACTGTCATAACATCCCTACCTCTTTGCTTTAGAGAAGGTCCAAAATCAAACCTAGTCACAATATCAGACAGATAAGTAGTATATTGTTCAAATAAAGGTTTATCCATCCCATATTTTGCTTCTAAAGCTTTGGTAGCAGCTTCTGATAAAGCTTTTTCACTTAGAAAAGGACCACCTGGAACCGAATGCATTACAAAAAATGTAATTGTGATTACGATCCAAATTGTCAATAAACCCAATAAGATTCGTTTTAAAATGTAGCCCCATGTTTTTGATCCCATCGTCTCCTCCTGAAGATCTAAACGCATTCTACTGTATAATAATGATGCATTGCATAAATGTTAATTATAGTCATATTACAGAAAAACCACAAGAAATTCGAGAATATTTTTTCCCAAATTAGATATCAAACAGTCATAAGATTTTTGTGAATTATTACTGAATGTCTTTTGATTTTATTATGCGATTTATATAAAAATATGATTAACTATAAATTTCCAAAAATTTGTTCATTAATAGCTTGAATCATGTTTTTCTTTTCAATAATTATTTCTTCATCCTGATTTAAATTCCATAATTTTTCAACTGTTGCGGGAATTGTAGGATTTTCTGCATCAATAACTTTAGCAATTTTATTAATTGCCTCCCGGTCACTCTCTGGAGTTTCTAACTGTAAAGAATCTAAAACTTTAGTAATAAATTTATAAGGACTAGCGGTTGAAGCTATCAATGTTTTATGATTTTTGACTAGTTTTTCTGCGACCACATAGGCGACTGCGGTATGTGGATCTATTAAATAATTGTAAGAATTATATACATCAGCAATTGCTTTACTTGTTTCTGTTTCATCAGCCCAAGCCGCTTTAATATCTAAAAACTGTTCTGGCACAGAAAATTGACCGTTGTTAGTCAAATCTGCCATGATTGTGTTAATCCAGCTACTATCAGGATTTTTAAGATAGAGATAACGCTCTAGATTGCTCGCAACTAAAATATCCATTGAAGGCGATGATGTTTTGACTAAATCACGATTAGCATTATATGTACCATCAAAAAGAAAATCTGCCAAAACGTTATTCTGGTTGGCTGCTAATAGAATTTCGCCTAAAGGTAGTCCCATTTCCTTAGTGTAGCAAGCAGCTAAAATGTTACCAAAATTACCTGTAGGAACAACCACATTTAATGGTTCCCCGTAGCTAATCTTGTTCGTCTTAACTGCTTGCAAATAGCTATAAATATAATAGTTCATCTGTGGAACTAAACGGCCGATATTAATCGAGTTGGCTGAAGACAATTCATAACCTTGTTCAGCCATTTTTAGATTAAAATTTTGATCAACAAAGATATCTTTTACACCACGCTGACAAGTATCAAAATCACCTTTTACAGCAATCGCTCTGACATTATCTGCTTCTCTAGTTAGCATCTGTCTTTTTTGAAATGAACTAACACCCTGATAAGGATAGAAAACAAGCACTTCGAAATCTTCAACAGCGCTAAAACCCTCCATGGCAGCTTTACCAGTATCGCCAGATGTTGCAGTTAAAATTAAAATTTTACTCTGATCATTTCTTAATTGTTTAGCAGCTTGCATTAAATGTGGTAAAAATTGTAAAGCAATGTCTTTAAAAGCCAGAGTTGGACCATGCCATAGTTCTAAAAAACCTTTTTCATCATTAAGCCAATGAGTTGGTACAATTTCCAAATGATCAAAATTACTACCGTAACTATTTTCTAAAATCTTAGAAATTGTTTCTTTACCTAAATCAGAGAAAAATATTTCGAAAATACTTTGTGCAATTTGTTGATAGCTATAATCAAGCCAGTTCTCAAAATTAAGTTGTGGCAAATACTCTGGTACAAATAAGCCACCATCTTCAGCCAATCCTTGCAAAACAGCTTCTGAAGGTTGAACAAACTTTTGGCTGTTTCTCGTGCTATGATAACGCATAATCTCTCCACTTCATGCTAGTGCTGTTTAATGTACTTAGTCTATCGCTTTATTAATCCGAATGATATGTAAACCACATTCAAAAAGCTCTATTGCTTTTTGATTAGAAATTGCTTTAGAAAAGATTATAACTTCTTTATCATTTTGGATAACTTTTTCTGCAAGACTATTAATTTCATCTAATATAGACTTGTCATCCATCAATTTTTCCGGAATACGAATATAAAAAGATGATTCAATATCTTCTGAGACATCCTCATAGGAGTTTTCCAAAGCTGGAAAGTAGATCGGTTCTGTAGTTAATATTTCATAAATATCAGAAACAATAGCATTAGCCGTTGGATACATAGAACCGCCAGCACCATAAAAACGTAATTCGCCACTGTGTGAACCAAAAAATGCTACTTCGTTCATCATACCGTTAACACGGCTAAACTTACTGTCTTTTATGGCTGTTGGGAACACAGAAATCGCAAACTGATTTTCTTTAAGTCCCGCTTCTTCACCACTTAATAATTCAGCAATTAATTTAAGGTCATAGCCCTGCTCACGTAAAATTTCGGTGTCATGACTATCGACCTGAGTAATACCAAAGCTTGAAACATTTTCTTCTGCAATGTCGATTTGTAAAATCATCATTGCCAAAATTGCTAATTTTCTCCTAGCATCGTAACCAGCAACATCATCTGTTGGATCAGCTTCTAAAATACCTAGCTCTCGTGCCTCGACCATAACTTCATCTAGGTCTCTACCTTTACATAATTCAGTTAAGACATAGTTGGTAGAAGAATTGATAATACCATGCAATTTCGAAATTTCATTAAATGCAACAACTCTACTTAAAGGTGCCAATACTGGAATTCCACCTCCAACCGAAGCTTCAAATTTAAGATGAACATTGTTCTTGATAGCAAGTTCTTGTAAATTCATAAAATCTGCTGCAATTGCTGATTTATTTGCAGTGGTTACATGTTTACCAGCTGCTAAACTTTGTCTTATATATTCAATCGCCTTATCTTTTGAGCTTGTAACTTCGACCGTTAGATCTATTTCTGGATCTGTTAAAATTTCATCAAAATCTGGTGTCAAAACTTGTTCTGCATTTTCCACAATCTGTTTTTCGATGATTGCATTTTTTTCGTTATCGTCGTAGACCAAAATTTTTGCTACTTCAACAGCTTCACCAAATTTTTCTTGATAATTTTTTTTGCTCTTTGTGAGTATGTTGTATACCCCTTGACCAACTGTTCCAAAACCAAGTATTGCTATTTTCATTTAATCTTCCTCAAAAAATTCATTATAAATTGCTCTGATGGATTTTTCGAAATCCTCATTCGCTACTCCTACAATAATATTGAGTTCACTAGAACCTTGTGAAATCATCCGGATGTTTACATCTGCATTAGCTAAAGTGCCAAATACTCTACCCGCAACACCTGAGCGCAAGGCCATGTTTTGACCAACAACAGCTAGTAGTGACAAGCCACCCGTGATTTCTATCATATCTGGTGAACAATAAATGTCAATTTCTTCTAATATCTTTTTTTCCAGACCTTTCATATTTTCTTCTTTGACAATGATAGATACACGGTCAATCGAAGATGGCATATGATGAATTGGAATACGATTTGCTTCAAAGACAGAAAATAATTTGCGGAAAAAACTTAAATCCTCTGTCATGTGATATTTTTCAACATCTATGACCATAAAGTCTTTCAAACCTGCAATGCCAGTAACAACAAAATCCTCTTCTTGTCTCTTTGCCCTGGGTAAAATCAAAGTGCCTGGATCACTTGGTGAATTAGTATTCAAAATATGGATAGGAATGTTTCTTTTCCTTGCGGGCAAGATTGATTCTTCTTGTAAAACATTTGCTCCCATATAACTTAGTTCTCTTAATTCCTCATAAGTTACTATTCTCAGTGGTTTGGGGTTATCAACAATACGGGGATCAGCTGCTAAAAATCCTGAAACATCTGTCCAGTTTTCATATTCGTCTACACCCAAGGCAGAAGCTAGAATAGATCCAGTAATATCTGAACCACCCCTAGGAAAAGTAACTATTTCACCATTTTCCTTTGAACCGTAGAAACCTGGCACCACATAATTACCTTCTGCTATTTTTTCCCTGATTAATTCTTTGGTTTTTATCTCATCATATTGGTTTTTTGTATCGAAACGGATTATATCGGCAGCATCAATAAATTGATAACCCAAATAAGCTGCCATTAGTTTTGCAGAGAAATATTCACCTCGACTCGCCGTGTAGTCTACTGAGGCACCTGCTTGCAAGATACTACGTGTTGATTCTAATTCCTCAGTCAAGTCAATATCTAAGTCCAAATCATTTTGAATAGATAAAAATCTTTCACAAATGGAATCAAAAACCTCATCCCCACCAATACCAATTCCCATAAACTGATGACATAGATAGAGCATATCTGTTACCTTATGGTCTGCATCAAATCTCTTACCAGGCGCAGAAACCACAACTATTTTACGTTCTGGATCTGCTTCAATTATAGCTTTTACTTTGGTGAATTGAGAGGCTTCGGCACACGAGCTACCACCAAATTTTGTTACTTTCATCTTTCTCCTCCTGCACTTGGCTTTTTATAATTAACTAAGAAAATCCCTAATACTACTAATATTAATGCAATTATTATCCGTGGTTGTAAAATGTTTTCTTTCAAAATTAGAGCAGAGCCAACCGCTCCAACAACTGGAATTAAACTCTTAAAAACACTTAATTTGGCAACTTCATGGTATTTTAGCATGGTTGTCCATAAGGAAAAAGCTGTTGCAGATAAAAATGCTAAATATAATAGGATTAACCATGCACTAATATTGATTGGTCTAACTTCACCATTAAAACCTTTACCTACCGACATTAATACAATTCCACCAACTAAAAAATTCCAACCGCTTAACAAGCGTGGATGTGAAAATTCTGTTAATTTTTTGCTAAGATTAGTTGCAATCGCTGACGCTACTGATGACAACAACATCATTCCATCACCTATCATACTGAAACCAAGATTGTCGCCGGCTTGAAAATCAATTGTTACTACACCTGCAAATCCTACTACACAACCTAATACTACATAATTCGTTAATTTTTCATCTTTAAAGAAAAAACTAGCCAAAATAACGGCTATAAACGAAGATGTGCTAGCCAAAATCGAACCAATTGTTCCTGAAGTATTAGCTAAGCCCACGAAGAAAAAACCATATTGTAAAATAGTTTGAGGGATAGCTAAAATTAATACTGCTCTTATTTGTCTACTATTTTGCGGTAGTGGATTTCTTTTTTCTGATACTACTGTAAAAACAATAGTTAAAAGTCCTGCTAAAGAAAATCTCATACCAGCAAAAAGTAAAAGAGAGGCTATCGAATTATCCACTGATTGATCAATTTGAAATAAATCATAGCCAGTTTTTACTGCTGGAAATGCTGTCCCCCAGAGAAAAATACAAATAAAAGTACACGTTAGCCATACAACCGGCTTTTGCCAGAATTCTGCTTTAGAAGCATCTTGTCGCAATTGAAAACCACTTTTATTTGACTTTTGTGCTATTTTTCCCATTTTTGTATATTAGCTGTTTTTTAGCTTTGAGACTATTTTCTTTTCTATTTTCTGCCCAAACAGCAAAAATCTAAACAGTTTTTTTGAATTTATCCAACTCTATAAACAATTTTTTTAATTGTTCACACTATCAAAGTTTGTTATATTTGTACTGCAATTACTAATACTTAGTAAGCTCAGACATTTTATGAAGACTGGAGACAAATATGGTCTATCGTGTATATTCCGAAAAAAAACAAGAATTAGCTACAGAAGCTTTACTTCTTAAATCAGAAATTATATCACTTCTTGAGATTGATGGTATCAATAACTTACGAATCATCAATCGATATGATGTAGAAAACATCTCAGAGGAAGTCTTTGAATCAATAAAAACAACAATATTTTCCGAAGCACCTGTTGATATGGTATATGAAACGTTAGAGTATGATCATACGGATTATGTTTTTGTAGTAGAACTATTACCGGGTCAATATGATCAAAGAGCTGATTTTGCTGCTGAGTGTATACAACTTGTAACTCAAACAGAAAAACCGCTAGTTCGGTTTGCAAAAGTTTATGTATTGAGTGGTGATCTTACACAAGAAAACCTCGTCGCTATTAAAGAACATATTATTAATCCTATCGAATCTAGAGAAGCTAGACTAGGAGAGTATGAAACTCTACAACTTAAGTACGAAGAACCGGCAAATGTCGAAGTTTTACAAGATTTTATTAATTTAGACAAAACAGGTTTAAATCAGTTTTTGGACAAATATGAATTAGCAATGGACCTTGACGATTTGTTATTCTGTCAAGATTATTTTAAGAATGAAAAACGCAATCCTACTCTAACTGAAATTAGAGTTATCGATACCTACTGGTCTGATCATTGTCGTCATACTACCTTTTTGACAAATATTGATAAAGTTACTTTCGAAGATGAGCTGCTTGAAAATTCTTATCAAGAATACCTTGAGGTTAGATCAAAATTAAAGCGTGAAAAACCTATTACTTTAATGGATCTTGGTACGATTGTAGCAAAATTCTTAAGAGAAAATGGTCAATTAGACAAGCTTGATGTTTCTGATGAAATTAATGCTTGTACGGTGAAAATCGATATTGAAATAAATGGTGAGCTAGAAGAATGGCTATTATTATTTAAAAATGAAACCCATAATCACCCAACCGAAATTGAGCCTTTTGGTGGAGCAGCAACTTGTCTGGGTGGTGCTATTAGAGATCCTTTATCTGGACGTTCATATGTTTACGCTGCCATGCGTGTAACTGGGGCAGCTAATCCCTTAGATAATAAACCTGTATTTGAAGGAAAGTTACCACAAAGAAAAATTACCACCGTTGCTGCCGATGGCTACAGTTCCTACGGTAACCAAATTGGTCTTGCTACCGGCAAAGTTGCTGAATTATATCATCCTGGCTATGCGGCTAAAAGAATGGAAATTGGTGCTGTTGTAGCTGCAACCCCAGCAGAAAATGTCAGACGCGAAACTCCAGTTGCAGATGATGTCGTAATTTTAATAGGTGGCAGAACAGGACGTGATGGTCTTGGTGGAGCTACAGGCTCTTCAAAATCACATACTGTCGACTCATTTGAAACTTCAGGTGCAGAAGTACAAAAAGGTAATGCGCCAGAAGAAAGAAAATTGCAAAGATTGTTTAGAAATAAACAAGTTTCACAATTAATAAAACGTTGCAATGACTTTGGAGCAGGTGGTGTCTCGGTGGCAGTTGGTGAACTAGCAGCTGGGCTGAAAATTAATTTGGATCTGGTTCCAACAAAATACAAAGGTTTAGATGGGACCGAATTAGCAATTAGCGAATCCCAAGAAAGGTTAGCTGTTGTCGTAGCTCCAGAAGATGCAGATCGTTTTATTAAGTTAGCAGAAAGTGAAAATGTTGAAGCAACAGTAATTGCAGTAGTTACTGAAGAGCCACGCCTAGTAATGCATTGGCGCGATCAAAAAATAGTTGATCTTTCACGTGAATTTATGGATTCCAACGGTGCTCAAAAACATATTCAGATTGAAACTGTTAAGCCTCAGACTTATCAAAAATCTGCACCCCAATCTGATTTTAAAGCAAATATGGAAGGTTTAGTAACTGATTTAAATGTTTGCTCAAAACGTGGTCTGGCAGAACAATTTGATTCTACTGCAGGGGCTGGTACAATTTTGATGCCTTATGGAGGGAAATACCAAAGAACTCCCATTCAAGCAATGGCACATCAAATTTCAGTTGAAAACCATGAAACAGAAAATTGTTCTTTAATGGCCTTTGGCTTTAATCCTTATATATCAGAAAAAAGTCCCTATCACGGTGCTTACTTAGCTGTAGTGGAATCAATAGCTAAGCTGATAGCGGCAGGTTCAGATCTTAATGAAATTTACCTAACCTTTCAAGAATATTTTGAACGACTAGAAAATGATCCCAAACGTTGGGGTAAGCCTTTTGCTGCCTTGCTAGGTGCTTTCCAAGCGCAAATGGATTATAAAATTGCGGCTATTGGCGGTAAAGACTCCATGAGTGGCTCATTTGAGCATTTAGACGTTCCACCTACATTAGTTTCCTTTGCTGTGACAACAGATTATTCTAAAAATATTATATCGCCAGAATTTAAAAAGCCAGAGCATCAAGTCTATGTATTAGAACCATTTGAAAATAATAATTTACCTGAAAAAATTTCACAATTAGCATTGTTTGAATATATAGTCAATGCAATTAGGGATGGTGAAGTTTTAGCGGCATATACGCCTGGACATGGCGGTATTGCTGAAGCAATTTTTAAAATGACACTTGGGAACCGAGTTGGTTTTGAATTTGAGCAAGACATTTGTCAAACAGAGCTATTTAAATATAATTATGGATCTTTTGTGATAGAGCTCAAAGACACATTAGATTTATCTGCTTTCAACAGTGAGCAATTTGTTGTAAAAAAGCTAGGACAAACAACGGGCAAATATCAGCTCAGCTTCCAAAACACAATTCTGGAAATCGATGAGTTAGAAAAACTGTATGAAAATAAATTAGAATCTGTGTTTAGGACAAAAGCTCCAGAAAACAAAACATCCATTCCAGAGATCTCTTGCAAGCTAAATGAAACTTTAAAAGCTAATGTAACAATTGAAAATCCAAAAGTATTATTACCTGTATTTCCAGGTACAAATGGTGAATATGAAGCTGCAAAAGCTTGGCTTCAAGCAGGTGCTGAACCTGAGATTTTCATTATCAAAAACTTAAAACCTAACTCTATTCAAGAATCTGTGCAAAAACTGACTCAAAAAATTAAGGAAAGTCAAATTATTTTTCTTTCTGGCGGGGCATCTGCAGGTGACGAACCTGAAGGTGCAGCAAAATTTATTACAACCTTCCTACGTAAACCTCAAATAAGGTTGGCAATAGAAGATTTATTAGAAAATAGAGATGGCCTAATTTTGGGAATTGGCAACGGCTTTCAAGCTTTAATCAAACTGGGTTTACTCCCCTATGGTAAATTTGTTGACCTAAAACCTAACGCACCTACTCTCACCTATAATACAATCCAGCGCCATCAATCAAAAATTGTGCGAACAAAAGTTGTCTCAAATAAGTCAGCTTGGTTAGCAAATGCGGAGCTTGGCAAAATTTATCAAGTACCAATAGCTCATAGCGAGGGAAGATTTATAGCAGATGAAGCAACATTAAATGAATTAATCAAAAACGGTCAAATTGCCACACAATATGTAGATATGGCTGGTAAACCATCTTATGAAATAGAATACAATCCAAGCGGCTCCATTTATGCTATTGAAGGTATTACTTCACCAGATGGTAGAATTTTTGGAAAGATGGGACATAGCGAAAGAATTGGCAAGCATTTGTATAAAAATGTCGTCGGTGAATATGATCTTGGATTATTTAAATCCGCTGTTGATTACTTTAAGTAGATTATATTTTTTCTAATTATATTTTAATTGCATTTTAGAAATAGGCTCTCCATTTTAAGAGAGCCTTTTCTAATCAGATAAATATTTCTTGAATTTATTGGACGATTATGTCTACATTTTCATTATTTGTTTTTAAGTTTTCGGTTGGTATACCTTTTACATCAGTAATAGGCAATGAAAAGATTGATACAATATGGCTGTCTTCTTCTTCTGAGGCTTCCAATAAAGTTTTGCTGACTTTTCTAGTTAAATCGCCATCAACAATTAACCAAATAATTTCTTTTTCTTTCTCTATATTCAAAGAGGAACTAAGCCAAGTACCTGTCCTAGCATCACGTCCATGTAAAATGGTTGCACCTCTTGCTCCTACTGAACGAGCAAGATCAATCACTTCTTCTGTAAAACCACGATCAATTACACAAAAAATTAAATCATGGAGTTTTTGATCGGAATCTTTATCGATCGTACATACCTCAAAGATTTCAGAATGATCGACTTCATCCTTAACTTTTTGGGTGCGAATCATTTGAATCTTATTAATTGAGCCTAAAACCATAACACTTAATACTGGCGTCATTGCGATCATGGCAATAACTCCAAAGCCATCTTTAAGAACATCGGCAGTTGGCACACTATCTGCTGCACCCTGAGCAAACGCCATGACAAATGTTGCTGCCATAGGACCAGATGCAACACCACCGGCATCAAATGCAATCCCAACAAAAACAGGATCAACGAAATAAGAAAGAATGATAGAGATTGCAAAGCCTGGTAAAAGAAAATACCAAAGTCTGACTTCAGGAACCATAATTTTTATCATAGATAAGGCAATGGCTACACCCACCCCCATTGACAAAGTCGTCCTCAAAACACTGTCTTTGATATTACCAGCTGTGACATCTTCTACCTGCTCCCCTAAAACATGAACTGCCGGTTCGGCTAAAACAACAAACATTCCAAGCAATAAGCCTATGAAAGGCATATAGGGAAGATATGAATCAGCAAGACTAGCTCCAAGCACACGCCCCATATCCATAAAACCAGTATGGGCACCAACTAAGAACAAAGTTAAACCTAATAATGTATATACTAAACCACGAATTATTCGAATCAGCTCTGAACGACTAACTTTAAACTTGAAAGCATTAAAGATAAAAAACAAGGCTGTGATTGGTAATAAAGCAAATATTGAGTCCACAAAAGTCACTTTAAAGTCTGCAATAAATGGAGCAAAAACTTGATCTGACAAAATAAAAGGTTCTGCCTGTCCATGAATATTAGTTTGCCCAGAGATAATAGAAATTAACATGACTGCAAGGATTGGACCTGCACTCATTGCACCAACCATCCCAAAAGAATCTTCTTCGGATGATTTTCCACCTTTAATTCTTGATAGGCCTACAGAAATTGCAAGCACAAAGGGTGTAGTTAAAGCACCAGTAGTTGCACCAGAGGCATCAACTGAGATAGCCAAAAATTCTTCAGATACTTTTAGACCAAGTATAAAGATAATGATATAGACTATGGTCATCATAACATTATATTTAAAACCAGATAATAGTCTAATAGAGGCAATGGAAATCATCACACCAACTCCAACTGAAATCATTCGGACTAAAAAATCTGCAGCTAGAGTACCTCCAGAAGCACTTTCAACCTGATTTGCTAAAATCAAAATATCTGGTTCTGCAATTGTGATCAAAAACCCTAGTAAAAAGCTCAAAATAACGGTTTTACCTAGGCTTTTAGACGTAGCTATTTCATGTGCCATATGGTAACCAATTGGTTCCATACTTTGATCAATGCCCCAAAGAAAAATAGATAAACCTAAAAAGACTAAAATTGAAGCGATAAAAAATCTTTGGACGACGGGAAAGTCTACCCGAACAAAAGCCATTGATAATATCCCTACAAAAATAACTATAGGTAAAATAGATTGCGCTACTTCTTTCGTTTTGGATTGTAATAAATTCATTTTAACCCCTAACCTTGAAAGATACCTGTCACTCTAGATACTGGCAAGGTAAAAATAATACCTTTTCTTGGATCAGAAAAATTCATTTTTTCGTTCAAGTAATTTTGGACTGTTTTTACTCGCTCTGTTTTTACTAAAATCATGACTATATCCTTTTGAGGTTCTATTTTGAAAGGAAAGTAAGAATCACTTGGAACTCCTGCACCACGCGCATGAATGATTGTGCCACCCGTTTGTCCGGTTGCTTGAACATGTTTCATTACCTGCTGACCTTGACCTTCATCAACAACAGCAAAAATACATTGAGAAAAAAAGCAGGCTGGGTCATACATTTTATCTTTTGGTAATACACTTTCTGCACCTAAATAACTTATTGGAATTGAAAATGCAATTCCTTTTCTTCTTTTATCCACTTGAAAATGATGTAACATCATCTCATGGATTGGATCTTCAAACTTGGAATCAAAAATGGGAAGAATGATTATTTCTTTTTGAGTTTCTGCTAAGCCAAGAATTTGTAATAGCCGATTAGTCGCTGTTCCTTCGCCTAACATGACAATGCCACCTGTCAGATCAAAAATACGCATCTCATTCAAGAATTCCTCAGCTTTACCTCGATTTAAGACACTTATGAATAAACTTTGATTGTTCACCAAAATTCTCGCTTTCAAAAAAAATTAACTATCTAAATTAACTATCTACAAGTTAAGTAAAAAACAGATACTCGCCCATTATAATATAGAAATGTTGATGATGAAATATTTATTATCAATTTTTCAAATATAATAAATAAAGATTACCAATTTGTAATTTCTTTTCGACGCTTGTAAGACTGTACCTTGCCATGTCTTTTTGCTAAATTTTCTTTGACATCATTCAAAGAAATTTTTTGAGAATTTAACAATAAAATTACATGGTAAAGTAAATCCGATGCTTCTGCTATTATCTCATTTTTATCCTGATTTTTACTAGCGATTATAGTTTCGGTCATTTCTTCACTGCTTTTTTTCAAAATTTTATCTAAACCTTGTTCCAACAAATATTTTGTATAGGAACCCTCTTTAGGATTTTTTATGCGATCTTGAATAGTTTTTTCTAGAATTTCCAGATTAAAATAAGGATCATCAAAACAACTGGTATTGCCAAGATGGCAAGTTGGTCCAGCCGGAACAACTTGAATTAGAAGGGCATCTTGATCACAATCAAGTGTCATTTCTACAACATGTTGAACATGGCCACTTGATTCCCCTTTTTTCCAAAGACGTTGTTTTGATCTAGAATAAAACCAAACAACATTTTCTTGTTTGGTTAATTTATAGGCTTCTTCATTCATAAAGCCATTCATTAAAACTTGTTTTGTATCAAAGTCCTGTAAAATAACAGATAACAAGCCATTATTTTTTGTAAAATCAGGTTGCATAATAATCCTTTCGCTTTTAATTAGTTTGGAAATTTTGCTTTTTTCTAGAGAGAAATTACAGATTAACATTAATGTTTTTCGAAGCTAAATTTTGTTTTAGCTCTCTAATATTTACTGTGTTTTGATGAAAAATAGAAGCTGCTAAACTATATTCAACATTTGTTTTTTGAAATAAATCAACGAAATCTTCAATTTTTCCAGCACCACCACTTGCGATTAAAGTTGTATTTGTTCTTTTTCCTGCTTCTTTAAAAAAAGCAAGGTCAAAGCCAGATTTTGAGCCATCAAATGAAATTCCCGTAATCAAAAATGCTGACACTCCAATTTGGTCAAATTTTTCAATTAGTTCAAACACTTCAAAATCTGTTTTTTTCTGACCTCCATGAGTATAAGCATAATATTTATTGTCAGCTAAATCTTGGGCAACATCTAATGCAATAATTATTTTGTCGTGTCCAAATTCAGAAGCTGCATCTGAGATAAAGTTAGGATTTGTTAGAGCTGCAGAAGCAATACTAACTTTGCTGGCACCAGCATTTAATATTAAATTAATATCTTTAAGCGTGCTAATACCTCCACCCACAAATAGCGGAATCTCAATGTTGCTTGTAATTTCAGAAATTAGATCTAGATAAAATCCATGCTTCTCTTTAGTTTTTGTTATATCTAAAAAAGCTAGGGCATCAGCTCCTGCCGCTCCATATTTGGTTGCCAACTCGACTGGATCGCCCATTTCTCTAATATTTTCAAAATTTACACCTTTAACTACTTTCCCATTTCTTATATCAAGACAAGGAAGAATTTTTCTTGTTTTCTCTATCATGTCTGCCCTCTAATCAACAATTGATTGCCAAAAAGCATCTGTGTTAGCTGCTTTACCAACAATTGCCGCTGGTATTTCAAGTGCTGCTAACTTTTTCAAATCTGAATTATCACGTACTCCACCGCTAGCAATTACTTTATGTCTTGTATTTTTAGCTAAGGCGGCAGTTTTTTCAAAATTGGGACCTTTATTCATCCCATCTTTAGCGATATCTGTATAAATAATTCCTTGCAAATTAAGTTTTTCAATTTTTGCTAAATGATCTGGAATTTGAATACCGGAATTCTCTGTCCAGCCATTTATATAAATATAATCGTCTCTAGCATCAATGCCAACTATAATTCGGGCTGGAAATAAGTTTGTCATCTCTTCTAGCCAAGCAAAATCTGTTATTGCTTTTGTACCTAAAATAAAGTAGTCAATGCCTTTACTATCGTAAAACCGAATTGTTTCTTCATTTCTCAAACCACCACCAATTTGTATTGGCAAATCTGTCAAAGCCCTAAGTTCTGAAATCAAATCCATCTCTTTTGCCTTTTTTTCCTTAGCTGCTAGAAGATCAATAATATGAATCCCTTTAACTTGTTCAAATTGATTGTAAAATTTTATCGCTTCTTTAGCTGTTCTTGGCATTAAGGATTTTGTTTGATAATCGCCTTGTTCTAATCTAACACTTTGACCTTCGATTAAATCTATTGCTGGAATAATATCAATCATGCAATCACCCCTTTGGAAGATGGCACTCCACCTGTTTTGGTTTCTAAGGCAATAGCCAGGCTACGACCAAATGCCTTAAAGACAGCTTCAATTTCATGATGGCTATTTCCACCTTTTAACAAATCAATATGCAAAGTCATTTTCGCATTCATTGCCACCGCATTGAAGAACTCTTTAACAAGTTCCGTATCAAACTCTCCAACTTTTTCACTAGCAAAATTACAGTTAAAATAAAAACCTGGTCGTCCAGATAAATCAAGTGTGACTCTTGCTAAAGATTCATCCATCGGCAAGTAGAAAAAACCATAACGTCCAAAAGACTTTTTGCTTTGATATAGCTCATAAATTAATTCACCAAGAACAATACCAGTATCTTCAACTGTATGGTGAAAATCTACTTCTAAATCACCATCAGCCTTAACCGATAAAAATAAATTGGAGTGAAATGCCAACAAAGTAAGCATATGATCAAAAAAACCTATACCTGTATCTATTTCCGATCTTTCATTTGTATCTGTTTGCTCGGCTAATTTCAATTCGATTTTAGTTTCTAGCGTTTCTCTTTTCCTACTCAACATACTGATTTCTCCATTCTATAATTGCCTCATTTAATGCTTGATATTCTTCTAATTTGATAATTGAATAACGAGCTGCATTTTGTAAGATCGGTACATCATAGATGCGACTCAAAAATCCTTTATCCAATAAAAAGTTTGCCATATCTATTGCAGCATCACCATAAGTAAAAATATAATTAGTATAAGATTCTTTTATTTCCATTAAATCTGAAACTTGATCTAAGGCTGTCTCTAATCTAGCTTTACTCTCAAATTGATAATTTTTGAATTTTTGTAAAGCTTTTTTATCCGAAAACAATTCACTGGCTAAATTTAACGCTAGTGAATTTAAAGGGTAAGGATGATTTATTTGAGTGATTATATCCAAAGTTTCTTTTTCCGCAATTGCCATCCCTACACGCAAGCCTGCCATCCCATAAACTTTACTTAAAGTTCTGAGAATAATAATATTTTTTCCCTTTGGTCGTTCGTAATCTTTAGCAAAATCAATATAACACTCGTCTAAGCCAAGATAACCATCAACCTCTGCCATAGCATCAGCTAAACGTTGCAAATCTTGGGTACTAAACATCGTACCGGTTGGATTTTGTGGATTAGATATTAAAAATAATGAAGGTTTTTTAGCTTTGATGGCAACAATTACTTTATCAAAATCAAAGGTAAAATCAGGCTCAGCATTAACAAAATAAATTTCTGGCAAAAATTGTTCTGTATAGATTTGATACATCACAAAATCGGGATTTAAAGACATTACCCCGTTTTTACCAAGCGTTATAATCAATTTTTGAATCCATTCATCAGAGCCATTAGCTACTTCTATATTGTCTGGATTAAAGCCAAAATAATCGGCATATAAATTAATAAAATTTATTCGTTCCTGATCTGGATATTGATTATAATTTGTTTTTTTCACAGCATTAAAAATTTGTTCATCTGTCAAAGGCTTGATGGGACTGGTATTACGATTCATGATTATCATATTGTTCTTCTCTTTCACTAGGTATTTTATTCAATAAAATATTATTCTTTTAATCTTGCCTCTAAACTTTCGGCATGTGCGTAAAGTCCTTCCGCATATGCGACTTTGATCCCATACGGAGCAATTTGCTGATAAGTTTCAGGTTCAATATCTATAATTGCATGACTAGTCAAAAAATCATTTACATTAAGACCATGACTAAATCTGGCACTACCACTTGTTGGTAAGACATGGGATGGTCCTGCCACATAATCGCCTATGGCCTCTGGCGAGTAATTGCCCTTAAAAATTGCACCAGCATAATGGATTTTTGAAATTATTTCGTCTGAATTTGCATGTTGGATCGAAACATGCTCTGGTGCTATCTGATTAATAATAGCAATTAAATCTTTTGCTTCACCAATAATGGAATAATGATTATTATTAATTGACTGAGTAATAATATCACTACGTTTTTGCTCAGGCAGTTTTTTCACAATCAAAGCATGTATATCTTTCAAAATCTTTTTATTTTCTGCTAATAAAAAAGTTTTAGCATCTGGATCATGTTCTGCTTGAGCAAAAATATCTAATGTAATTGATTCTGGATCAACATTTTCATCAATATAAAGCAAAATTTCACTAGGTCCAGCTATAGAATCAATTCCAACTTCACCAAAGACTAATCGTTTTGCTAAAGCTACATAACGATTTCCTGGGCCTACAATTTTATCGACTTTAGGAATGCTCTCGGTGCCATAGGCTAAAGCTGCAATTGCTTGAGCTCCACCTATTTGATAAACATTCGTCACGCCGCAAATATAAAGAGTTGCAAATGTAATATTATTTTCTTCAAAAGTTGGTGTAACTGCATAGATCTTGGGCACGCCGGCTACCTGAGCAGCAATAATACTCATAAGTACAGATGATGGATATAAAGCTGTGCCGCCTGGGACATAGAAACCTACTTTTTCAATCGGATGATAGACATATTTAAATTCAGTTAATTCTTTGTCTTTATATTTTATTTGTTCTTCGTACTTTTGAATTCGCTGCTTAATAAATTCCAATGCTTGACGCAACTCTGGCTCCAGTGCAAGATAACTTTGCTCGAGCCACGTTTCTGGAACTTTAAACTTCTCTAATTTCTGACCATCAAATTTCTCTGTATATTCAAATAAAGCGTTATCACCATACTTGCGAACATTTTGCAGAATATCCATTACTTGGCTTAAAGATTCTTGATCTTCGGCTTCTTTAACTTGGGAAAACTGAGCAAGATATTCTCTAGCAGCCTGAATTTCAGGTAACTCTAATTTCATTATTCAAAAACTCCTAACTTTTTCAAAAAAGGATAAACTTCAGCTTCTTTTGTATAAAATGTTTGCCTATTAGCAATTAAACAAGCCTGGACATCCATAATCGTTTCATACTCAATCAAACCATTTGCTTTTAAAGTGCTACCTGTTTGGACAATATCGACGATTCCGTCTGCTAAACCTAATAAAGGTGCAAGCTCAACCGAGCCGTGTAAATGGATAAATGAAACTTGCTGTTTTTTCTTTTTAAAATATTGAAAAGAAATATTGTAAAAGCTTGTGGCTACACTCTTAAATTGCTTAACACCTGGTAAACCACATAATGAAAAACGACAATAGCCAAATGGCAGTTGCGACACATTTAACAATTCAAATTTGTTTTCAGTAATAATGTCAGAACCAATAAAACCTAAATCGGCTATTCCTGATTCAACATAGGTAGGCACATCTCTGCCTTTAGCATAAACAAAACGGATTCCATCAACATCCGTAAAGAGTAGTCGTGATTTTGGATCAAGTTTATCTGCATATTTTTTTAGGTCACAGGACTCTAAATATGCAATAACTTCTTTTAATAATCTACCTTTAGGCAAGGCAACAGTAATCATAAAAGTCCTCCATCTTCAATATTGAGGGCAATACCAAAAGCCCGATTATCGTACTCACCACCACTTAAAATTGGGGTATGATAATTTATGAAAGCCTGAAAATATAAACCATTGTAATAGCCCTGAGGTGATTTAAACGACAAGTCTATCATAAACTTAAGATTTTCTTGATCTGCTATTTTTTTGATTTTTTCAATAGTTTGCAATTCTTCTGTATTCGAAAATTCGCTCGCTAGCAAAGTATACTGCTCGCTAACTCTTGCTTGTAGAATTTTTAAGAGAGGATTATCAGGCTCAAGCTGATTTTTTAATTCACTCAGATTTTTTTCATAAATCAAAGTACGAATACTTTCCGACAAATCATATTTTTCAATAAACAAATCAATAAATCGATCATTATTTAGAATTAAAGCCGTTATATTTTTACCTTGATTTCTTATTTTATTTTTAACAAAGTCTAAATGAATTTGAATACTTTTTAGCATTTCTACTTCGCTTGGTTCGTAAAGTTCAACACCCGCCTGATAAAAAGATTGATAATCACGAATAACAGTTCCAAAATAACAAAACATACGATCATCAAGAAAATAACTATCATTATAATTTAACAGTGACCTTGTCCAGTCACTTCGAATAGCATACATAGTTTCATTTCTCTCAAATACAAGACTACTAGGTTGAAATTCTTTGTCCTCAATTCGAAAAGGTTCAATCATATTAAGATCGATTAATTTATAGTTATACTCAGCAAGCAAAGTCATATACTCAATCGCCAAATTAAATTTTTCTAAAATTACTTGATTAGACATCTTTTTCTCCAATAAAAATAATAGCATTAATCTATAACAAATGTTTTCTGATAACAATTTTACTTTATCTCGCTAAAGTGGTAAAGCGATAAAAGAATACTATCAGAATTTGTATTACTATTCAACCCTTCTAATAAAAATTAAAAAATGCACGAAACTTGACAAAAATAACAGAAAAAAATTAAGCTAAATAATAGAAAGTAACAAAATGCCTTAATAATTTGATTTTAACATTGATTATACTGAAGTTCTGCTTTGCTTAAATATTAATCTAGATTAAGTTAAATAGAATTATTTTGGCTCGAAAAGGAGCATATATCTGGAAACTTCTCATACGGTACAGCTAATTATTTTCATTATTTGCCTTGTACTATCTGCATTTTTTTCATCTTCAGAGACAGCCTTAACATCTGTTAATATCATCCGAATGAAACATTTATCAGAAGATGGTAATAAAAAAGCTAAAATTGTTCTATCTTTAATTGAAGATCCAAATAAACTATTAAGTTCAATTTTAGTAGGTAACAATTTAGTAAATATTTTGGCTTCTTCAATCGCAACTTCTTTAAGCATTGAATTATTTGGTAATACTGGGGTTGGGATTGCAACTGGTATAGTTACATTGTTAGTCTTAATTTTTGGTGAAATTACCCCCAAGTCAGTCGCGGTAAAAAATTCTGAAAATATCGCATTGTCAGTAGCTCCTAGTGTGCAATTTATAGTCAGGCTATTGACACCCCTCACTTTTTTACTTTTAAAAATAACCAATTTTTTGGCTAAATTATTAGACAGTTCAAAAGATGAGCATAAGCCTTTTGTTACCCAGGAGGAACTAATTACACTCCTAAATGTAGGTCATGAAGAGGGTGTACTTGAAGAAGACGAAAAAGAAATGTTGGAAAATGTTTTTGATTTCAAAGATACTCCAGTAAGAACTATAATGACCCCGCGTCCAGATATTATTTCAATCAATTCGGATATTTCTTATTCTGAATTAAAGCAATTGTTCCGTGAAGTTGCTTACTCCAGAATTCCAGTGTGTGATGGTAATATAGACAAAGTTATAGGATTTATCCATGTACGTGATTTTGCAACTTTAGAGCTAAACGGTCGCGACTTCGATTTGAATGAGATCATGTTTAAACCTTATTTCACATATGAGTTGCAAAACGTTACCAACTTACTCAAAACTATGCGTCAAAAGCACATTCATATAGCAATTGTTTTAGATGAATATGGCGGAACTGCTGGGTTAGTGACGATTGAAGATTTAGTCGAAGAAATCATTGGAGAAATTGAGGATGAGTATGATGAAAAAGATCAAAAAATTGTAACAATCAATGAACATGATCATCTCATTGATGCTAGTCTAAACATCGAAGAAGTAAATGAATATTTTGATTTTGAAATTCCAGATGATAACTTTGATTCAATTGGTGGTTTTCTTTATGGTGAATTTGACCGTGTACCTGAGGAAAATGATTTCATTTACTATGAGGATTTGCGCTTCGAAATAACTGAAATGAATAAAAACCGAATTCAAACAATTCTTCTCCATATTTTAACCGCTGAAGAACTACAAGAAAGAAAAGCAAAAACTGAATCCGAAGAACCTGACTCCGAATCTGATGATGAAGATTAAAGAATTTAGGTTCTATAGCCTTTCCTGCAAAAGCTTAAGCCAAAAACAGGGATTTTCTTGAGTCATATCATCCAAAATCCCTAATACCTTTGCTCCATAAGAACCTAAGTTTTGGTATAGATAATTTATATTTATCAACTCTACCAACATATAATTATCAATCTCTAACAGGCAATCCCAAAGTGAATCTAAATTACTTGCATATTCACTTGCCAAATCTAATTTGTCTTTGAGCAAATTATGCAATGCTACGTTACTGGTAATATCTTTAAAATCCAATCTGATTTTTTTCATATACCGATCCTTTAAATTTAGGTGGTAGAATATTTTTTTCTAAAATAATAAGCTGTACTTATAATCGTAAAGATGATTAAACCAAATGCAGTCCAGCGCAGGAAAAATGAATTATCTGCTGATTCACCAAGAAGTGTAGCAAAAAGAATACCTGCAGTCATAATTATTTGATATATAGCTGTGTCAATGCTATATACTCTCCCTAATTTCTCACGCGGTACTGCTATTTGAAGATGAATATCATTACAAATAGAGAGCATTGCATTACTTATACCTAACAATAAAATTATAACTGCCATTATGCCGGAATTCATACCAAAACTAAGTATAAAGTAAAAGACTCCTGATAAGAGCGAACTAAGGAAGATAACATTAATATCTCCTAATCTTCTTACTAATCTAATTAATAAAAGCCCTGATAGCAGTGCACCAAAATTAATTAAAGCAGTATAAGTACCATACAAACTTTCGCTGATACCAAGGTCTATTCTTAAATAATTAGGATAGATAACACTTATTGCACCAAAACCAAAAGCTGAAAGACAAACAAAAGAGACAATGTAAAGTAATTCCTTATAACCCACTAAAAATTTTAGACCTGATTTAATATTGCTAAAAACACTTCCTCTTTCCTTTTTGTCATCTGCTGATAAACCTGGTTCACGTAAAAACAATTGAGAAATAAAAGCAATGACAAATAATATCGCTGCAATAAAAAAAACGGTTTGTTCAGTGTATTTTGAAATAATAAATCCACTAAGAACAGGACCTAATAGCACACCAAAGTTAACAATTATTGCATATATAGAATTTGCCTGAGTAAGATTTTCGTCCCCGGCAAAGATATGCGGCAAATAACTGCCTGAAGCTGGTTTAAAGAAAACATCAACACAAGTTTTTAAAAATGTAATTATATAAAAAACCGTAATTGACGAAGTTACGATCAAGCCAAGTGCTAATATAGCAAAACAAAAATCACTTAAAATAATAAATGTTCTTTTCTTATAGTTGTCAGAAAGATAACCAGCTACTGGACCAAAAATAATCCACGGCAAAGCCATTAAAATCAAAAGAGTTCCTAAACCAACAACTGGTCTTTCCAGTTTTAGTACAAAGAGTGACTGTGCTAAAACAATCATGGATTGAGCCAAATTAGAAATTGATTGACCTATTGAGAGTAATGTAAAATCTCTATTCTTAAAAATTCCAACATTCATGTTACAACCTTTAATTCATACCATTTTAAAACAATCTAGTTAATAATTCAAAAATTTCGCGGGGATTTGAATAGTCTTTAAGATATAAATCACAAGCATTTTTTAACTCTGCTTGAAAACTTTCATTACCCTCATCATAGATACCAACTGTTATAAAATCAGCTGATTTTGCTGTTTTAACTGCGTGTAGTGCATCTTCTACCACAATACTTTTTTGAGGATCCGCCTTCAGTAATCTGGCTGCCTCTAAAAAAACGGCAGGGTTTTCCTTTCCTATACCAACATCATCTACTGTCATTATTGTAGAAAAATATTGTATTAAATTGTTTCGGGTTAATCCTGCCCGAGTTGAAGCTTGATTAGTTACAGTGGCCACACCTAATGGAATTTCTTGTTCTGATAGTACTTGAAGAAACTCTCTGATACCAGCTTTTATTTCTACTTCATTTTGATAATAGCCGTAAGAAATAGCTTTCATTTCTTCTAACATTTCTGAAACTGTCTTTTTTACACCATATTCAGAGATAAAGTATTCAGCAGATTGTTCTGGTGTCAAAGTGAAAAGATCATCATCTATTCCTTTTCTTGCCTTAATTCCCAATGATTTTAAATATTTTCTACCAAAATTATTCCACATTGGCATTGAATCTAAAATAGTTCCATCCAAATCAAAAATTACGGCATCGATCATCTGTTACTTTTCTCCCTTTTTAGCTACAATTAACAAATAGCATATCACAATTATATCTAATTATAGAACGTTATAGAAAGGTTAAATATGTTTTTATCAAAGAGAATGTTAGGATACGGGCAAGAAAGCTCAGTAATTCGTGAAATTTTTGAATATGGTTTAAAAAGAAAACAACAAATTGGTGATGAAAATGTTTTTGACTTTAGTATTGGCAATCCTAATATACCGACTCACAAACAAGTAACAGAAAAGATTAAGGAATTAGTAAATACTATACCTCCAGAGAAATTACATGGCTATACCAGCGGTCCAGGTGCCCCCACGACCAAAAAGGCCATTGCTAATTATTTGAATAAAACTTTTTCTTGCGATGCCAAAAGTGATCTAATTTATATTACATCTGGTGCTGCTGCAGCACTAGCTATTACTTTTAAAGCTTTTTTAAATGAAGATGATGAAGTAATTACCTTTGCCCCATTTTTTCCAGATTATAAAGTTTTTGTTGAAAGCACAAATGCAAAGTTAATAGCTCTAAAAACCCAGCCAGAGAATTTCTTACCTGACTTTGATCTTCTAGAAAAAGCAATTAATCCTAAAACAAAAATCGTTTTAATCAATTCGCCTAATAATCCGACCGGTGTAATTTACTCTGAAAAAACTATTCAAAAATTAGCTGAACTATTGAAGAAAAAAGAAAATGAATATGGACATCCGATCTTCTTGGTTAGTGATGAGCCATATCGTGAGATTAGCTATGGTAAAGATGTCCCCTTTGTAACACATTATTATAAAAATTCTATTGTAATTTATTCATTTAGCAAATCTTTATCTTTAGCTGGCGAAAGAATTGGTTATATTTTAGTTTCAACAAAAGCAAAAAATGCAGATATGGTCTATAAAACCATTTGTGGAGCTGGCAGAGCTTTAGGTTATGTCTGTGCATCATCAATGTTTCAAAGGGTGATTGAAGATTGTATTGGCTTAACTTCAGATTTTTCAATTTATGAAAAAAATCGTAATTTATTATATGAACATTTGATTAAAATTGGCTTTAATTGTGTATATCCGGATGGTGCTTTTTATTTGTTCATGGAGTCACCTATTGCTGATGCAGAAGAATTTTGTGAAAAAGCAAGAGATTTTGAATTATATTTTGTTCCCAGTAATAGCTTTGGCCATCCAGGTTTTGTAAGAATTGGCTATTGTGTTTCAACAGATCAAATTGAGAAATCTCTAGATTCCTTTACAAAATTAGCTAATTATTATCAATTATCTGAAATTACTTAATTTTTACGCTAAAATAAGTATAATTATTCATTATACTTTATTAATTTATCTAAAGTTTAAAAAAAGTCGTATGGAATAAATAAAATTAGAGAAGAGAGAATCATGAAAAAAGATATTACGAATATAAAAGATATCAAAGAAAGTCGTCAAGAAATAAATAAAATTGATCGTGAGATGGCTAAACTTTTTGAAAAAAGAATGTTGATATCTAAAGATATTGCAGAATATAAACAAGCACACGGACTACCTGTAAAAGATGCTAAACGTGAGGATTATGTCTTAAAAGAGAATATCGCCTGGCTTAATCATTCTGATTTTCAAGGCTATTATGCAGATTTTCTAAGACAGACTATGCGAATTTCACGCAATTACCAAACTTTATTGTTTGAAGGTATGAGAGTCGCGTATTGTGGAACCGAAGGTGCTTTTGCCTATATTGCTGCTGATCATTTATTCCCTGTTGCAAAAAAAGTTTCCTACCCAAACTTTAGATTAGCTTATGAAGCAGTAGAAAATGGCGAATGTGAAGCTGTTATTTTACCATTAGAAAATAGCTCAACCGGAGAAGTTGGACAAGTAGCCGATTTATTATTTTCTGGAAATTTATTTATTAACGCCACCTATTCATTAGAAATTGGACATGATTTACTTGCTGTTCCTGGTGCTAAATTAGCAGATATCAAAACTGTAATGAGTCATCCTCAAGCATTGAGTCAATGTGCAGAATTTATTGATAAATACAATTTAAAAACATTAAATTCAGAAAACACCGCCTTTGCTGCGAAATATGTGGCAGAGCAAAACGATCCTAGTCTCGCAGCAATTGCCAGTGATGATAGTGCAAATTTATTTGGTTTAGAGATTATTGCCTCTGGAATAAATACAAGAAAAACAAATACTACTCGCTTTGCAGTTGTTTCTGCTTCTCAAAATATAGCAACGCAAAAAGATGCCGAGTTGAACTTTTCATTAATGTTCACTGTTGCTAATGAAGCTGGTTCCTTAGGCAGAGCTTTAAATATTATCGGTGCACATGGGTTTAACTTAAGAACTTTAAGAAGCAGACCACAAAAAGATTTGCTCTGGCAATATTATTTTTATGCCGAATCAGAAGGCAATGTCTACTCCAATGAAGGTCAAGAAATGTTAGAAGCCTTACAATTGACTTGTCGCAATATCAAAGTAGTAGGCTCATTTGTTGAATATAGAAAGTAAAAACAATGATAATTCCTGTAAATTTGGCTCAAGATAGTTATGAAATTTTATTAGAAGATAATGCTTTAGCCAACATTAATCAAGCCATAAACGTTAAAAGAAAAATATTGTTGGTCACAGATGATGGAATCCCAAAACAGTACGTGGATAAAGTAATGCAACAATGTGATCCAGTTTTCTTGGCAATTGTTAAACAAGGAGAAGCTAGCAAATCATTTGCTGAATATAAAAGTCTACTTAAATTACTCGTAAAAAACCAATTTACAAGAAGCGATGCCATCATTGCTCTAGGTGGTGGAGTAGTTGGTGATTTAGCCGGTTTTGTAGCAGCTTCATATATGCGAGGTATTGATTTTTATAACATTCCAACTACCCTTTTGGCTCAAGTTGACTCTTCGGTTGGCGGTAAAACTGCAATTGACTTTTGCAATTTAAAAAATATAGTCGGTGCCTTTCATCAACCTAAAAAAGTTATTATTGATCCATTAGTATTAGAAACTTTATCAAGACGTGAGACAAACGCAGGCTTAGTTGAAGCAATTAAAATGGCTGCTACTTCTGATGCTAATTTATTTGATTTGATCAAAAATAATCCTTTGAAAGAAAACATCAAGCAAATTATTGCAGATAGTTTGGCTATTAAAATAGATATTGTCCAAAATGATGTAAAAGAAAAAAACTTGCGTAAAGTATTAAACTTTGGTCATACAGTTGGACATGCAATTGAAGTTCAAAGTAATTATTTACATGGTGAATGTATCGGCATGGGTATGCTATATTTTTGTTCAGATCAGGTGCGAACTAAATTAATTGAAATTTTAAAACAATTTAACTTACCACTTAAATCAAATTTAAGTGTAGATAAAATTTTTTCTGCTATCTTGCATGATAAAAAAACGAGTGGTGATGAAATTACAATTGTTTATGTACCAGAAATTGGTTCGTATCAGTTAATAGATCTAACCTTAGATGAATGTAAAGCTAAATTAGAAGAATCTCAGCAAAAAATCGCTTCCTTATTACAAAATATTTGAAAGAAAAATTATGAAGAACACATTTGGTAATAGTCTTAATCTGACAATTTTTGGTGAAAGTCATGGACCAGCAATTGGTGCTGTTTTAACAGGCATGGCACCAGGAATAAAAATAGACGAAGATTTTATCAAAATGAGACTTGCTATGCGAGCACCACATGGTCAGATTTCCACATCAAGAAAAGAAAAAGATCAATTTCAAATCTTAAGTGGTGTATTCGAAGGAAAGACGACTGGTACGCCAATAGCAATAATAATTCCTAATAAAAATACGCGAAGTAAAGATTATCAAAAAGAGTATTTAAGACCTGGCCATGCTGATTATTCTGCCTATGCTAAATATCATGGCTTTCAGGATTGGCGTGGTGGTGGGCAATTTTCTGGTAGAGTAACTGCTGCAATAGTTGCTGCCTGTTCTATTTGTGAACAAGTTTTGCAAGAAAAAAATATTATTATAGCATCACATATTAAAGAATGTGCTGGGATCGTTGATAGCGATTTCGAGACTATTTTGGGGCAAGAAAACCATGCAGATATTTTAGAAGAATTGAATAACAAACAATTTGCTGTTATTGATGATGCTAAAGGCGAAAAAATGCAGGCTGAAATTTTAAAAGCAAAATCGCAAAAAGACAGTGTCGGTGGCATTTTAGAAACCATTATCTTTGGTCTTGAAGCAGGTATAGGTGAACCTTATTTCGATAGCATAGAAAGTCTATTATCACATGCTGTATTTTCGATTCCAGCAGTCAAAGCCATTGCTTTTGGAGCTGGCTTTCAATTTGCTAGAATCAAAGGAAGTGAGGCAAATGATTCACCTACTATTGACGCTAGTGCTGATAGAATTGACCAAATCAAGTTTGCTTCTAACAATAATGGAGGTATTAATGGTGGTATCAGTAACGGTATGCCAATTCTTTTCTCTACCGTGATAAAACCTACTCCTTCAATTGCTCAAAAACAAAAAACTGTAAATATCAAAACTCTAGAGACAACAGATTTAGAAATAGTGGGAAGACATGATCCCGCAATAATTCATAGAATCAGACAAGTTGTCAATTCTATCTCAGCTTTTGTGATCTGCGATTTTTTAGCTTTAAGATATGGTACTGATTATCTGAAAAATTAAACCAACAAATTAATTATGAGGCAACAAATGTCAAAAAAAATTAAATATGGACTTATTGGCAATCCCTTAGGACAAAGTTATTCACCTGTTTTACATAAAATGTTTGGTGATTATGATTATCAGCTTTGTCAATTAGAGAAATCAGAGCTGTTAGATTTTTTTAGAACGCCCAATTTTAAAGGAATTAATGTCACAATCCCCT
Source organism: Clostridiaceae bacterium (assembly GCA_012518845.1). GTDB lineage: Bacteria > Bacillota > Clostridia > Saccharofermentanales > DTU023 > UBA5436. The sequence continues at coordinate 27,536 of JAAYRJ010000052.1, read as the reverse complement.
ATAAAGAAATGGTGATACCCTACCTTGATGAGATTGATCCTTTAGCAAAAGAAATTGGGGCTATAAACACAATCGTAAAAACAGGCGAAAAATTAATTGGCTACAATACAGACATATTAGGTCTCAACGCACTACTAGAGAAAAACAACATAGAAATAGAAGCTAAAAAAGTATTGATACTTGGTACGGGTGGTACTTCAAAGACTGCAAAAGTTTTATGCCAAAAACTAAAAGCAAAAAAAGTTTATTTAGTTAGTCGAGTTAAATCAGACGATTCTATAAGTTACGCCGAGGCAGAGAAGCTAAAAGATATTCAAGTGATCATCAACACCACTCCTGTTGGTATGTATGGTGAAAATATCGATCAATCACCCATATCTTTAGATTCTTTTTCAAATCTAGAAGCTGTTGTAGACGTAATTTACAATCCATTAAAAACTAAATTAATGTTTGAAGCTGAAAAAAAAGGGATCAAAACTTGTAATGGACTTTATATGCTAGTTATGCAGGCTTATTATGCTTCACAATTGTTTCTAAAAAATAAAATTAATCTTAAAACCAATGATCTACAAGACGAGGCTTATCAAAGGCTTTTAGCCCAAATGGCTAATATTGTCTTAATCGGGATGCCCTCGAGTGGCAAAACCACCGTTGGTTTAAAGCTGGCTGAAATCACAAACCGTTCTTTTATCGATACTGATCACTTGATTGAAGAAAAGGAAAAAATGCATCCTTCAAAAATCATCGAGAAAAAAGGAGAAGCATATTTTCGAGCAAAAGAAACTGAAGTTATTAAGGAAGTTGCATCTCAATCAGGTCAAATCATTGCAACTGGAGGTGGAAGTATTCTAGCTAAAGAAAATCAGATGGCTTTACAAGCAAACTCTAAAATATACTTTCTAGACCGAGCTTTAGAAGAATTAACACCTACAAAAGACAGACCTTTGACTGCTTCAATTGAAGATCTAGAAGAAAAATATCAAGAACGCTATCCTATTTATCAACACTTAGCTAATGAAGTTATTATTGTAAATGACTTAGCTGATCAACTTGCAGAAAAGATTAAGGAAATACATTTTAATGACAATATCTAAATCTCAAGAACAAAACAAACATGAACATTTCCATTTTTTAATCATAAATGGACCAAATATTAATTTTTTAGGCATACGTGAGAAAAATATTTACGGCTCAGAAACTTATCAAGATTTAATTCAATTAATAAATGATACTGCCAAAGAAAAACATTGGCAGGTCGATTTTTATCAATCAAACCATGAAGGAGATATTGTTGATAAAATACAAGAAGCCTATTTTGCTAAATATGATGGTATCGTGATTAATCCAGCTGCATATACTCATTCTAGTGTCGCCATCTTAGATGCTTTAAAAGCAGTTGCTATTCCTACAGTTGAAGTTCATATATCAAATCCAAAAGAACGCGAAGATTTTAGGAAAATTAGTTATGTTGAGACAGCTTGTATCAAGACTATCGCAGGTCAAGGCTTTAAAGGTTATTTAGACGCTCTTTATGAATTAGAAGAATATTTAAAGCTAAATAGCCAATAAATTATATATCTCTATTAGCTACCCTACAAAACAAACATATCATTAAAATATTAAGGAAGGATTGTTAATGATAGTAAAAATTTCACCAAGTATTGCGAACGGCAAAATTAAAGCTCCACCATCTAAAAGTATGGCCCATCGACTTTTGATCTCTGCTGCTTTGAGTGAGGGAAAAAGTCAAATCAAGCAAATTGATTTAAGTGAAGATATTAGAGCAACCTTAAATTGTCTTGAAGGATTGGGTGCGCAATACTCTTTGGAAAATGATGTGATCAAAATTCGGGGTATTAAATTAGATACCAATTCTGCTTATAACTTAAATAAAGAGACACAACCACAAAAACTAGACTGCAATGAAAGTGGAAGCACACTACGATTTTTGATCCCCATTGCTTTATTATTTAATAAACCTGTTATTTTTCAAGGTAAAAAACGCCTATTTGAACGCCCATTATCAGTGTATGAAGATATTTTTTTAAAAGATCCAGAAATTCAATTTAATAAGTCAGAAAATGAAATCTTCGTCAAAGGTTATTTAAAATCTGATGATTATAAAATACCAGGTGATATTAGCAGTCAATTCATTACTGGTCTTTTATTTGCTCTACCAACCTTGAATAATAATTCAAGCAGTATTCAAATAAAAGCACCAATTGAAAGTCTTTCATATTTATTACTAACCTTAGATGCTCTAAAAGCCTTCGGAATCCAGATTGAGCTTGAACCGAATAAAATAAATCCAGATAAAGATTTATTGCTAACGATTCCTGGCAGACAAAAATATCAAGCTGGAATTCATACAGTTGAAGGTGATTACTCTAATGCAGCATTTTTTTCTGCTTTAAATTACCTGAGGTCTGACAATAAAGTTGAAGTAACGAATTTAAGAGAAAGTAGTTTACAAGGTGATAAAGTTTTTCCAGAAATTTTTAATAAACTAGCATCTGCAAAAGATGAAAATACTATAATTTCACTAGCTGATTGTCCTGATTTAGCACCTATAGCATTTACTGTTGCTGCAGCTTTAAATGGAGCTATTTTTACAGATACAAAACGTCTTGCCATCAAAGAAAGTGATCGAGCTAAAGTTATGGCTATGGAATTAGAAAAATTTGGGGCAAAGATTTTAGTTGAGGAAAATCAAGTAACAATAAAAAGGGCAAACTTAAGCAAACCAAAACAAGCCCTTTTTGGCCATAACGATCATCGAATAGTAATGTCTTTGGCAATCTTAGCTAGTTTGTACGGTGGAACAATTGAAGGCGCAGCAGCTATCAACAAAAGTTTCCCAGATTTTTTCAAGGTTCTAGCTAATTGTGGGATTGATATAGAAATAGTTGAGGAATGATGTTATGCATATAAAAAAAGATACAAAGTTTTTGATAGTAGGACTTGGCTTGATGGGTGGCAGCTATGCTATGGCTTTGAGTAAAAAAGGTTATACTGTTTATGCTCTCTCCGATAAACAACAGCCGCTCGATTATGCTCTAAAACATAAATATATCGATAAAGGTAGCATAGAGATAGATCAAAAGTTAATTGGGGATGCAGATATTATTATTTTTGCCCTCTACCCACTAACATTTTTAGATTGGATTAAAGAGAATGCTAGTCTTATCTCTCCTGGAACTATTATTACAGATGTTACGGGTGTAAAAATACCAATTATTGAAAAAATTCAAACAGCCTTACCACAGGAAGTGGAATTTATCGCCTCGCATCCTATGGCAGGTAAAGAAAAATATGGAATTGAGAATAGTGATGACTCAATATTTGGTGAAGCTAATTTTTTAATTACGCCAACTCAAAACAACACGCAAAAGGCTAAAGAGATTTGTCAAGAATTAGGTGAAATCTTAGGTTTTGCCAATATTGCCTTTATTACACCAGAAGATCACGACGATGTCATTGCTTTTCTTTCACAATTAACACATTGTATTGCTATTGCATTGATGAATTGTAATGATGAAGAGCATCTAAAAGCATATACAGGTGATTCTTTCCGTGATTTAACAAGAATTGCAAAAATAAATGATCAAATGTGGTCAGAACTATTTTTATTAAATAAGGATTTTTTATTAAAACATATAAATGAATTCGAAAATGAATTAGATAAAATAAAAGTTACCTTAATCGAAAATGATCAAGATGGCTTAAGAAAAATGATGCAAAAATCGACTATTCGTCGTTCGCAATTTGATAAAAATAAATAATCAATATAATAAAAAAATATAAAAATAAATAAACATCAATTTATGGTATTATTATTACATATTTGTTACAAAATGGAGTTTTAAATGCAATTTATAAGTAAATTACCTTCACCAAGTGAGATAAAAGCACAATATTCTATTGATGAAAAAGATGCTCTTGTCAAAAAAGAGCGAGATCAAGAAATAAAAGACGTGTTTACCGGTAAAGATTCGCGTTTTATATTAGTAATTGGTCCTTGTTCAGCTGACAATGAAGATTCTGTTCTCGAATATCTTTCCAGATTAAAGGTAGTGGCAGATAAGGTCAAAGATAAAATTATCATTATTCCTCGTATCTATACAAATAAACCCAGAACCTTAGGCGTTGGTTATAAGGGAATGCTCTACTCACCCGATCCTAAACAAAATCCAAATATTATTAAGGGCTTAATTTCGATCCGTAAGTTACATCATAGAGCCTTAAAAGATTATGGCTTTAGTTCTGCTGATGAAATGTTATACCCACAAAATCATTCATATTTAGATGATCTTTTATCCTATGTCGCAGTTGGTGCAAGATCAGTTGAAGATCAGCAACATCGTCTTGTCGCAAGTGGTGTAGATTTACCTGTAGGTATGAAAAACCCAACCAGCGGTGACTTAGATGTGATGATGAATGCTATCTATGCAGCTCAGCAAGAACAAGTATTTGAATATCGTGGTTGGGAATGTGCAAGCCAAGGCAATCCATATGCACATGCTATTTTACGTGGCTATCAAGATAAATTTCAGCAATCTCTGGCAAATTATCATTATGAAGATCTAATGAGTTTGTTTAATTTATATCAAGAAAGTAATTTGCAGAACCCTGCCCTGATAGTCGATACAAATCATGCAAACTCTAATAAAAATTATTTAGAACAAATCCGTATCACTAAAGAAATTTTGCATAGTTGTCGTCTTTCTGATGATATTAGACAACTGGTCAAAGGTCTCATGATCGAAAGTTATCTAGAGGATGGTGCCCAAAAAATTGGGGAAAACACATTCGGTAAATCAATTACCGATCCTTGTCTTGGCTGGGAAAAATCTGAAAGATTAATTTATGAAATAGCTGAAGCATTATAAATAATATCAGGAATAATTAACAAATATTTTTTATAACAGGAGACTATATGAAAAAATTTGTAAATAACATCTGGCTAAAAATTAATTCAATACCTAATTTTAAATACTATCTATTTTTGTTTATCTGGATAATTTGTATTATTTTCGCCTTATTACCTAGTGGAAAAAGAAACGTTAAAAACTTAAGTATTGATGATCTTGAATATACTGGTGAAATCAAAGGCAAATTAATTGAGGGTGAAGGAAAAATCGTTTTTCCAGATGGCGAAATTTACGAAGGTAATTTCAAAGACAATAAATTTGAAGGTGAAGGAATTTTTATCAATAGCCAAAATCAAAAGATAGAGGGCAATTTTGAAACTGGTAAAGCGGGAACCAATAGTATCGTCGAAATTGAACCTGGCAAATCTTGGCAGCTTGGTCCTGATAATACCTGGATAAATAAATCCTCGTCTATAGTTGAGAACAAAAATTTAGAGGAAACAGATCCAGATTCCAGTGATCCCAGCCAAAATATATCAGAGGAGTCTGATCCAGATGAGATGAGCGATTCAAGTGAAAATGAAACAGAGGGAGCGGAGTAGTAGATTATGACATATATTAAAGGTTTTGATATTATCCGGTTTGTAGCATTTTTGCTTATAATTGTTTACCATTTTTTCCCTAAATTTTTAGCAGCTGGTTTTCTTGGCGTTGACATGCTATTAGTACTATCTGGTTTTTTGATTACAAGATCAATTTTCACAGAAGTTCAAAAAACAGGAGATTTTGACAGCAAAAATTTCTTTAAAAAACGATTTTATCGTATTTTTCCAACTTTACTTTTAGCTATTATTATCACATTATTTTTCTCCTTGTTTAGTAATCCTGACTTTTTAGTAGACATTGGCAAACAAGTTGCGGCAACCCTCGGTTTTGTAACAAATTGGTATGAAATATTGACAGGCGGCAGCTATGAAGCTCAATTCATAGAGCATTTATTTTTACACACCTGGTATTTAAGCTTAGAAATTGTCTTTTACATAATTTGGGCACTTTTTATTTTAATCCTTGTAAAGTCAAATCAAAAACGGGTTAAAGCTCAAACGAATAAGAGAAATTTACAATTATTCCTAAAATTAAGAAACCAAGTATTAATTGCTAGTTTTGTCTTCGCCCTAATTGGATATATTTTAATGCTAATTGGCATAATTAGAAAAGAAAATATTGCTACTTTGTATTTTTCTAATTTTACACGTAGTTATCCACTCTTCATAGGATCTCTACTTGCTTGCTTATTTCATAGTGATAAGCGCTTTATCAGACTTGCAGCATCCTTTAAGCCTAAAAAATTAAGAGAGAATGTACTTAGAGGTAGTCTAATTGCTACTTTTGTTGTTTTATTTTTGGCATTTCTACTATCATACGAAAGCTCATTGACATATTACTTTGGTATCTTAACTACTAGCATTGCAACTGGTGTATTAATTTATTATGCAATTCTTTTTCATGCTGCTACCAAAATTAAAATTTTTCCTGATTTAAAATCTGGAATTGATAGATTTACTGCATATTTTAATAAAATAAGCTATCCTATCTATCTCTTTCATTGGCCATTATTTGTTTTAGCTAAACAACATTTTTCACCTATCATAAGCGCACTAATCTCTTTGTTTGCTTCGATATTATTGGCTAATTTTGCTTCATACATTTGGGAACCAGCTTGGCAAGGAAAAGTTCAAATACCAAACCTACAATTCCTTAATAAGAAAAAATATTTATTTCCAGGTATTGCGGGTATTTTTGCTATAATCCTGATAATTACTTTATTTAAAGCTCCTTGGTTGACTTCCATGGAAGAAACCTTGATGCGTAATGCTTTAATGCAAAGTAAAGATGAGGCTAATAATTTAATAGTAAAAGCCGAAGTTCAAGAACTTGATGAAAAAGAAAGACTTTTTTACGAAGATATTAAAGGAGCAACAATATTTGGTGATAGTGTCATGGTAGGTCCAAGAGACTACTTACTAGAAACAATTCCAGACTCTTCTGTCGATGCTGCACAATATAGAAAGCTTGATAGTGTAAATGAATTAATTCAAGATCTTAAGGAGAGTGGTGATTTGAAAGAATTTGTTATTCTTGCTCTTGGTACTAATACTAGCTCAAATGATGTAGAGTTCACAGAAGAAATCATTGCTGACTTTCCTGAAAAACATCGCTTGATATTCATAACCCCTTATGATGGAAGAGGAGATTCTTCGTTGGGATCTTGGCAATACCGCGAATATCTTTTAACTTTAGAAGACAAATATGACTTTGTTACGGTCGGTGATTGGTTTGCAGTAGCAGAAGACAATCCACAGTATTATGCGGGAACTGACCTTGTCCATTTTTATGGAATACCAGAAACCTATGAAGCTTATAGCAATTTCATTTTAGAAACTATTGAGAGAGCTAAAGAAAGATCAGTAAAATAAAAGCTAATAACCAACTCAAAAATTAATCATAATTTTTGAGTTGGCCAATGTCTGTTCGATAGCTCATATTTTCAAATGAAATTTTAGGAATATTTTGATAAACAGCTTCTCTTGCCTCTTCTAATGTATCTTTAACTGCGACTATAGACAGTACTCGTCCACCGTTACTTAAAATTTTATCATCAATATTTTTTGTCCCATTGTGATAAATCTTAATATCAGGGTCACAATCTTCTAAGCCTGAAATAACTTTGCCTTTCTCAAATGAAGCGGGATAACCTTTTGAAACTAATAAAGTTGCCAATGCTACTTTATTATCAAACTTTAAATTAACAGGCAAACGATTAATTGATTCTTCTATATTCTCTAATAAATCAGAATGAAGACGTGGCAAAAGAGCTTCTGTTTCAGGATCACCAAAACGCACATTAAATTCTAGAACATAGATTTTTCCATCTTCAATCAAATATCCAATAAATAATATTCCACTATACTCAAGACCTCTCTGGCTTAGACCATTTTCTATTTTTTTAATAATAATATCCGATTGAGATTGTAAATTACTGTTCCAGTATGGATTAGGTGATATCATCCCTACACCACCAGTATTTGGTCCAAGATCATTTTCATAAATTTTCTTATAATCCATAGCAGTGTCTAAAGGGTATATTTTGGAACCTGAAACAAAACAAAGTAAAGAGGCTTCAAATCCAGACAAAAATTCCTCTATAATAACTGTTTGGGCTTGGTCACCAAAAATCTTTTCTTTAAACATATCGGCTAAAGCTTTTTTGGCCTCAGAATAATTTTGGCAAATAACAACACCTTTGCCTGCACAAAGGCCATCGGCTTTAATTACTAAAGGAAATTCAAAATTATCTAGACCATTAAGAGCTGATTCATAATTGTCATACTCAATATATTTAGCAGTTGGAATATTTTGTTCCTCCATAAATCGTTTGGCAAAAGCTTTACTCGCTTCTAATCTGGCAGCCTTTTTATGTGGACCAAAAACTTTAATACCTTTTTCTTGAATATAATCAACTATGCCTTCAGAAAGTGGTTGTTCTGGACCCACTATCACAAGCTCTACTGGATACTTCAACAAAAATTGATCAATCGAATTTTTACTATTATCAGGGAAATTGGCATTTTTTAATTTGCCTTTTGCAGCACCATTATGAGTTAAAAAATAAACAGTTTCTATTCTGTCATTTTTAATCAAACTATCCGCTATAGCGTGTTCACGCCCACCACTCCCTATTATTAATACTTTCATTTTTGCCTCCGATTTTTGATCATTTGCTCAGTGATTTATTGTTTAAATTATGAAATTAAGCTTTGATATAAACACGCTTATTTTTAACTGTTAATTTCTCATCACAAAAATATTTAACTGCTAAAGGTAGTATTTTATGTTCTATTTTTAGTACTGCTTGACCGATTTCTTCTGGTTGCCAATCTTGATCTAACGGCAAACTCTCTTGAATAATAATCGGTCCAGTATCTTGGCCCTCATCAATAAAATGAACAGTTGCTCCAGAAATTTTTGCACCTCTTTGATAAACAGCTTCATGTACTTTAGAGCCATAAAAATTCTTGCCTCCAAAGGCTGGTAATAAAGAAGGATGGATATTAATAATACGATTGGGATAGGCTTCAAGCAAAACAGGCGTTACATATCTTAGATATCCTGCTAATACAACCAGATCAATTTTATACTGCTTAAATAGGCTCAAAATTTGACGATCATATTGTTCATTATTCGGATAATCTTCTTTGTTGAGATAGATAGCTTCTATGTTGTTATTGCTGGCCCTTTCGAGCCCAAAAGCATTTTTATTATTTGAGATTACAAGTTTTATTTCACCTTTAAAATAGCCAACTTTTTGACTGTCAATTAAACTTTGTAAATTAGATCCACCACCCGAAAGCAACACGGCAATTTTTTTCATAATAATGACTTTCTTTATTAAATTTCTAAGCAATCGTCAGAATATTTAATTTCGATATCTTCGTCACCTAATAGTACTTCTCCCATTTCAACGAAATCCTGTTGACGTTCATTTAGATCGTCAGTTACGGCAGAATAATCTTCCTCTCCTACAATCAAAATCATACCAATACCCATGTTAAATGTATTAAACATTTCTTTAGTTTCTATCTTGCCCCACTTGGCTAGTAGCTTAAATATGGCTGGAATTTCAAAATCTGAAAGATCTACAAGAGCTGTTTGATTTTGTCCTAAAGCTCTTGGTAAATTTTCGATAATACCACCGCCTGTAATATGACAGATACCATGCAAATCAAATTTATCAATTAATGGTAAAACAGCATCTACATAAATTTTAGTTGGCGTCAAAAGATTTTTGCCCAAAGTTTGATCTAATTCCGGTATATACTCTTCTAAACTCTTATTTTGCAGCTCAAAAATTATTTTTCTTACGAGCGAAAAACCATTAGAGTGAATACCACTAGATGGGAGACCTATTAATTTGTCACCGGCCTGTACCCGCTCTGGTACGATAACTTTTGCTTCATCAACCATTCCAACTGCAAAACCAGCTAAATCATAATGATTTTCTTGGTATATGCCCGGCATTTCAGCAGTTTCACCACCAATTAAAGCCATGCCTGATTGCTTGCAACCTTCAACTACACCAGAAACAATTTCTGCCATCTTTGTAGGAATTAATTTGCCTGTTGCAATATAATCTAGGAAAAACAATGGTTTTGCCCCTTGGCATAAAATATCGTTAACACACATGGCAACGCAATCAATACCAACTGTATTATGAATATCGGTCCTAAAAGCTAAATCTAATTTTGTACCAACCCCATCTGTACCCGAAACCAAAATTGGTTTTTCATACTCTGATTGAGGTGAACGAAACATACCACCAAATCCACCTATGTCAGTAATAACACCAGAAGTATAAGTCGACTTGAGCATGTCTTTGATTAATTTAACTTGTTTATAGCCAGCTTCTTTATCTACACCAGAATCCTTATATGTTAAACCCATAGTCCCTCCTCATATGGTTTGATTGGATAATTATTTGTAAAACAGTGATCACAAAAATCATCTTGTCCACAAGCTTTAAGTAAACCCTCCATCGAAAGATAATAAAGTGAATCTGCGTTAATTTCTTGGCGAATTTCTTCAACATCTTTTTGATGTGCCATTAGGTCATTAACATTTGGAATATCCATAGATAAATTGCAAGGGAACCTCAAAATTGGTGAAGAAATTCGAACATGAATTTTTTTTGCGCCAGCATTTCTTAACATTTTTATAGTTCGTTTGATAGTTGAACCTTTGATTATTGAATCATCAACTAAAACAATTTCTTTATCTCTTAATACTTCCTTAATTGGATTAAATTTAATAAAAATATCTGTTTTGCGTTCACTTTCATCTGTAGTTAAAAAGGTTCTACCTACATATCTGTTTTTTATAATACCATCTTTATAGGGAATTTTAGATTCTTCAGCATATCCTACAGCTGCTATTAGACCTGAGTCTGGTGCACCCATAACAATATCAGCACTTGTTGGATATTCTTCATATAAAATCTTGCCCATCTGACTTCTAGCTTGATAGACAGATAATCCATCAAAATAGCTATCCGGTCTTGAGATATAAACAAGTTCAAAGATACATTTTTTCTTTGGTAATTTTTCTGTGTAACGATAAAAATCAATCTTGTCTTTTTGAATTACAACCATTTCACCATTGTCTACGGATTGAATTAAATCTGCACCCGTAGAATCAATTGCACAAGTTTCCGAGGCTAAAATATAACCATGATCAAACTTACCTGCATACAGTGGTTTTAAACCAACCGGATCTCGAAAACCTATCATTTTATAAGGATCCAGATAAACTCCTGCAAAAGCACCTTGCAATTTACTCAGATATTCTTTGCCTGTTTGCAAAGATGAATTTAAAGCTAGAGCCAAATCGTGTAAAGAAAAGTCTTTGTTTAAAATATTGCCATCTATTGTAATCAGACAATTTGTTCCATTAATTTTATATTCTTTTGGCAATATCGGTTGTTCAATATCATATTGTAAATACTCGCCATATTTGACGTGACCTAGACCCCTATCTCCTGGTATATTCATTGAAATATTATCTGGAAATAAAGCATTAATCTGTCCAGAGCCTTTTCTAACAACCAACTGATTATTATCTAACAAAGCAACACCTGTATTTACCTGTCCACGATGCTGTAATGCATATACCCCATAAATAATAGGATGGGCAGCTACAACTGATTTATCAGTACTCACACCTACTATTCCACTCATATAGTATTGATTTCCTTGTCTTGTTGAACGACATGTTCAGCTAATTCTTGTTTGTAAACTTTTAATTTTTGTGTAATGTCGTTGGAGTTAATAGCAAGGATTTGAGCTGCTAAAATAGCAGCATTGTCTGCTGCGTCAACCGCAACTGTAGCAACCGGTACCCCTTTAGGCATTTGAACAATAGACATTAATGAATCAAGTCCTAAAAAAGCTGAGCCCTTGATTGGTACACCAATCACTGGTAAAACTGTCATTCCAGCTACTACACCTGGTAAATGAGCAGCCTTACCTGCTAAAGCAATGACGCATTTTACATTTTCTTGTTCAAACTCTGATACACATTCTTGTAGCATCTCAAGAGCTCGATGAGCTGAAATAACTCTAACAAAATATGGGATGTTAAATTTTTCTAAAAGCGGAAAAGCTTTTTGAGCAATCTCATAATCTGAACTACTGCCCATTATAATAGCAACTTTCATTGCGATCTCCTTTTATGATAAAACTAAGCAAGAATTAAATCTGTCAATTCTGCTGGCTCTAGTTTTTCTCCATTTCGGTAAACTCTCATATTACCACTAGAAATTTCGTCAGTTAAGAGGACATTATCCTCAGTATCAATACCAAATTCCAATTTAATATCAATCAATTGTAAGTTTTTAGCTTCTAAAAACTTATCTATTATATCGACAATTTGTTTAGTTTGGTTTATTAAAGAGTCGTATTGTGTATGAGTTAAAATATTTAACGCAACTAAGCCATCTTCGGTTATAAGTGGATCTTGTCTCTTGTCATCTTTTAAGGTTATCTCTACATAATTGTTAAGTGGCATCATTTCTGTTGCATAAAGACCATAACGACGCAAAAAAGAGCCGACCGCATATTTTCTTTGAATGATCTCAATGCCTTTGCCAAATGGCGTACATTTTTTTGCATCCATTGTACCTGCTTCAAGATCTGAACTTATAAAGTGGGTAGGAATATTGTTAGTAGCTAATTTTTCAAAAAACAAAGTTGAGACAGCTAAATTTCTTTTGCCAATTCCTTCGATTGACAGTGCTATTTCATTTGCCCCAGGATCAAAGATACCATCTTTACCAGTTACATCATCCTTAAACTGCAAACGTACTGTTTCGGCGTCTAGCTCATAAACATCTTTGGTTTTGCCTTTGTATAGTAGTTTCATTTTCCCTCCCAGATTTTGACAATATATTTCTAAAAACAAAAAAAGCCTATGAACAGTCTGTGAAACCTGTCCATCTGGGCTTTTATCCCTCGGGTGTAATACGAATTATTGATTATCATATCGGTACCGCTTGGTCCTGGAAATTAATCTTAGATCCCTAGGTACGCTTTCACATATTTATTTATGGGCAATACACTTTTATGATACTTGATATAGTCAAAAATGTGAAATGTAAATTCGTAAAATTATTATATTGATTTTGTTATATTTATTGCTTAATTAGCAAGAGTTTTAGAGTGTTTAAATCTCTTTTTTTGTAGCAGCTCTAATTAAAAGCACACAAGAAACAAAACAGAAAATTGAAAAGATTGCATATACGCCATAACCTGCAACAATTCCGTGTGATGCTGATACACTAGACATTATGAATGGGAAGACAAATGAACCTATACCACCACCTGTGGCTGCAAAACCTATAGCTACGCTTTGGTCGTTTGGGAATGCAGAACTAACAAAGGTAACTACTGTAGGATAAATTACAGCACTACCAAGTCCTGCTAATGCAACAAAAATCGATGCTACAATTCTTAGACTTTGGCCTCCTGAAAGATAACCCACTACTGTTAAACCTATAACAGATATTGTCATGAGTAAACCACTAAGTGTGAGTAGTGCACCATTATTATCACCTTTATAAAAAACTGGGATACCAATTCGTCCAACTAATATACCACCCCAGAAAAGAGAGACCATGAATGAGGCATACGATGAAGATGCACCAAAAATGGAAAAGAAATATTCTGCCATCCAATTAGAAATACCTAATTCGACACCAACATATAAAAGCAAACTAAAGAATCCAAGCCAATAAGCTGTATGTCTAACAAGTGATGTTTTCTTGGTGTCGTCCTCCTCGTCTTCTTCTTGAAGTAAATTAAATGGAAGTTTTAGGGTCATAATTGCGAAGACAATAAACATTGCTCCAATAATCCGATAAATAATAATCCAAGACATTTGAGCCCTATTTAGGATACCAACAATAATTGGGCCTACTACAGCACCTACAGAAAAGGCACCATGCATAAAATTCATTGCTCTGCCAGTTCCTAATGTATCCATGCGAGTAGTTCCATAATTTACAGCAAGTTCTATTATTCCTTGACCTACTCCAATCATAAAATTAAACAAAATGTTAGGTAGTACGGCAGAAGTAGACGCAAATAACATCAGACCTATTACTAACATGAGCACGCCAGAGAATGTTGTTTTAGCAATACCTATACTTTTTATCAAATAGCCAGCAAAGAATGTTGCTAAAAAATAGCCGATAGAACTCGCGGCTATCACAATACCTGCGACAAGATATGACCAACCAAAGTCGGCAAGAACTTGTGGTAAAACTGCGCCAATTACGGTCATTGACATTCCAATGAATATAAAAAGCGAAAAGAATGATGTATATAGACCTTGAAATTTTTTCTCTACAATTGCCATAGTAACCAATTATACCATTAAAAAATTATTTAACAATACAAATAAAATATTTATCTTGTTTATAAAAAATGCAGAGTAAGTAAAATACATACTCTGCTTTTGAGTTTACAAACTATCTTTAAAGAAATTCAAAACTTATCTACATTTTTTTGAGATTCTACCAAATCAATAGCTTCATCCATTGAGCTTCCTGCTTGAATAGCCGAAGCAGCTACAATTGTACCCTCAACCATCGGACAATTCATCATTCTATGATTTTCATTAGGTTCTAATTCTAGGGCCATTTCGGTACTCATGACTGCAGAACCAAGATCCATAAAAATTAAAACACCATCACCTTGATCTGCCTTTTGTAATGATTCATAAATTCTTTCGACATCGGTGCCAGCACTGCCATCTGGTAATCCACCAACAGCAACAATTGGTACATCAGGTGCAATCATTTGAGCCAATTCTTTTAGGCCATCAGCCAAAGTTTGTACATGAGATACTAATAAAATTCCAATCATTATTATATCCTTAATAAATTTAGTCTAAGACAACTTCAGCAATCGAACGAAGTAAAATAGCTGATGAGGCTGCACCAGGATCCATATGTCCAATACTTCTCTCACCAACATAACTGGCACGACCTTTAGTTGCCTTAATTGTTTTTGTATATTCGGCACCATCTTCGGCTGCCTTGATCATTGCCTCGAGGACAGGCTTTGCATCAGATTCTGTTTCCAAGATTTTTTCTACAGCCTCTTTTGCAGGCATCAATGCATCAAGCATTGTTTTTTCGCCAGCTACTGCTTTTCCACGCATTTGTATGCCATCTATTGCTGCCTCTAGCAAAGCAGGTAAATCTTGAATAGTTATTTCTGTTTTGCCTTTGATCACATCACTAGCCTTCATGAAGGCGGTACCATAGAGTGGCCCCGAGGCACCACCTACTTTAAATGCCAAGGTCATACCAGTTGTTTTGAGAATACCTGCTAAATCTTGGTCTTTCATAGAGTCCATTTTTTTTATGACTTCAGCAAAGCCACGGTCCATATTGATTCCATGGTCTCCATCACCAATTTCACGATCTAAATCAGAAAGATATTCTCTGTTTTCTTTGATGTTTTCTTGCATACATACAATTACGTTTAATAAAGTTTCTTCTTTCATTTATTATTCCTACTTTTTTCTATTTAATTAGAATGCTTTGAGAGCGGGGGTATCAGCCTTGGCAGATAATAATTCTTTTGTTTCATCATCTAATTTAAGAAGGCTAATAGAAAATCCTGACATTTCTATCGAAGTCATATAGTCTCCAACAAAACTTTCATATATTTTAATATTTTTCTCTGCCAAAACATCAGCAACGCGATTCATAACAATATAAAGTTCCATTAAAGGTGTTCCACCAGAACCATTAATCATAACTGCTACTTCACTATCAGAGTAGTCTAAATCCGCCATTATTTTTTCTAACAAATGATCTACGATTTCATCTACAGGTTGAATGGTTTCACGATGTGTGCCTGGTTCACCATGAATACCGATTCCAACTTCCATTTCGTCATCTGCTAATTCAAAGCCAGGCTTACCGTTAGCAGGTACTATACAAGGCTCAATAGCCACACCCATGGTTCGAACATTATCGCACACCCTTTGGGCTACATCTCTTACTTCCTCTAAAGAAGCCCCTGTTTCGGCCTTGGCTCCAGCAATTTTATGAACAAAAATTGTACCAGCAACACCACGACGTCCTACAGTAAAGGAGCTATCTTCGACTGCTACATCGTCCTCGGTAATGACTTGAGCTACTTTGATACCTTCGCCTTCAGCCATTTCACCAGCCATTTCAAAGTTCATTACATCGCCTGTATAGTTCTTGATAATCAACAAAACACCCTCGTCCGTTGCGACTTCTTTAATTGCCTCATAAACTGCATCTGGGGTTGGAGATGTGAAAACTGCACCTGGAACAGCAGCATCTAACATTCCGTAACCAACAAAACCAGCGTGTGCTGGCTCATGACCACTTCCACCACCGCTAACTAATGCTACCTTACCTTTTTTTGCCTCTTTACGTACAAGAACAAGGCTATCATCTAATTTTCTTAAATAATTTGGATATACTTTTACAAGACCATCGATCATTTCATTTTCAACTTGTTCAACATCATTGATAAATTTTTTCATATAATCCTCCTGTGAATTTATATTTGATACAAGAATTCGCGACAAAACCACAAATCTTGTTGCTCACCATCTAGAATGAATTGAATAGCCCGCTTATAATAATTCTATCACAATTGCCACAATAAAAAATAACCTATTCGTAAAATTATGTGCAAACTTACGAACAGGTTTTAATCTTCGACAAACAATCGAATTTATTGATTGATTAATAAATTTTTACTAAAAATTTTCAGCTCGAGTCAAATATTTATTTTCCATAGTTTCAATCCAATAACATCCGATCACTAGGTGCATCTTTAGCCAGAGTTTGGAACAGATCTAATAGATCTTTTACCTTTAAATTTTTCTTTTCTTCGCCGGTGACATCATAGATTATTTTGCCATCATCCATCATTATCAAACGATTACCATGGTCTATTGCATCTTGCATATTATGAGTCACCATGAGTGCTGTTAAGTTTTGTTCAGACACAATTTTATCTGTCAGTTTAAGAACAATATCTGCTGTATTAGGGTCAAGCGCAGCTGTATGCTCATCAAGCAAGAGTAATTTGGGGCTAGTTAAAGTCGCCATTAATAGCGTAACAGATTGTCTTTGTCCACCAGAAAGAAGCCCTATTTTATCACTCATCCTATCCTCTAAGCCAAGACCAAGTGTTGCTAGGCGCTCTTTATAAATGCTTCTTTCTTCATCACGAATCCCCCAACCTAAACCTCTCCGTTTACCACGTCGATACGCTAAGGCAAGATTTTCTTCCAGTTGCATATTTGCAGCAGTACCAAGTAAAGGATCTTGAAAAACTCGACCTAAAAATTGTGCTCTTTTATACTCTGGCATTTCTTGAACTTCTTGATCTGCCAAAATAATTTGACCAGTATCGCATGGAAAGACTCCGCCAATCAAATTAAGTAATGTTGATTTGCCTGCTCCATTACCACCAATTATTGTGACAAAGTCACCTTCTCTGACATGTAAATCAAGATGGTCTATTACTCTTTTTTCATTAACCGTTCCAGGATCAAAAGTCTTTGTTAAGTCTTTAATCTTAAGCATTATTACTCTCCTCTTCAGCTAATGTTTTTGCCTTCTTAGCATTATGCTTACCGACTGCATTAGGTAAAAACAATGCAAGGGCTACCATGATGGCTGTAATCAGTTTTAAATCGTTCGTATGAAGTCCCAATTGTAAGACAAGGGCAATAATAATTCGATAGATAACCGAACCAACAACAACGGCTATCATTTTCGAGCCAAATGCAACAACCTTTCTCAAGATTACCTCACCTATTACAATTGAAGCTAGACCGATCACAATTGCACCAGATCCCATCCCTACATCTGCTGCACCTTGATACATACCAACTAAGCTACCTGCCAAAGCTATACAGCTATTAGCAATGATTAGAGCAATAAATTTGGTGTGTTCTGTATTTTGCCCTAAAGCACGAACCATTGCTTCATTATCACCTGTCGCACGAATAATAGAACCTATTTCTGTACCAAAAAACCAATATAGAGCCATGATTACTAGGCTTACAAGTAAAAGACCAATAATTAATGCGACTTGATTATTATTTAGATTAATTCCAACATTAGTTAAGAGATTTTGTAATTGAGAAAAAATTGTATCATATTTTAACAATTGTTGATTGGCTCTACCCATGATCCTAAGGTTAATTGAGTAAAGTGAAATTTGGGTAAGAATACCAGACAACACTTCAGGAATTTCTAATTTGTTATGGATAAATCCAGTAATAGCTCCAGCTAAACCACCACTTATAAAAGCAAGAAATAAAGCAAAAATTGGCTGAATACCGTTAATGATAGCGACTGCTGTCACACAAGCACCTAATGCAAATGAGCCATCAACAGTCATATCTGTAAATTTTAGTAGGCGAAAAGTAATATAAGATCCAAGTGCCAAGATTGCCCAAAGTAATCCTTGGACAATGGCTCCTTCAATTGCTAGTAAAAATTGCATATACATTCCTCAAAATTTTAATGCTATCATTATAACAAAAATGCCCCCATTATTTAAAATAGAGGCATTGAATTTGTCGTATTAAATCATAATTAAAGATGATTTTTTACTATTCTAAATATTTTGCTGGAATCTCAATCCCTAGTTCATCAGCTAGCTCTTGATTAACTTCGAAAATAGGTTCTGTGATTGTTTGAATTGCCATTTCCTGAGGTGTAGATTTTCCTTCTAAAATGTCTGCCGCCATGTGCCCAGATTGTTTGCCTAGTTCATAATAATCAATTCCATATGTAAGTAAGCCGCCACCTTCAAGCATTGCAGCTTCACCACAAATCACAGGTACACCTGCTGGAGTTGTAATATTGGTCACTGCTGTCATATTAGCTGAAATTAAATTGTCTGTTGGTGTATAAATGGCATCTACCTTACCCATAGCAGATTGAACAACTTGAGAGATTTCATCTGTTTTTGAAACAGTTAATTCAAGATATTCAATTCCCAGTTCTTCTAATTTTTCTTGTGCCATTTCAGCTTGAATTAGAGAATTGTCTTCTGATGAATTAAAGATAACACCGACACTTTTTGCCTCTGGCAAGATCTCCTGGATTAATTCCATTTGTTCTTTAACAGGTGTTAAGTCTGATGTACCGGTCACATTAGTTTCTGGCTTATCATTAGAATTAACAAGACCCGACATAGCCGCATCTGTTACAGCAGTTATTACAATTGGAATTTCTGTGGTTTGGTTAGCAACAGCTTGAGCAGCTGGAGTTGCAATAGCAAAAATCAAGTTAGGATTAGCATTAACTATCTTTTGAGCAATAGTTGTCGCATTACTTTGATCCCCTTGAGCATTGTTATAATCTATCGTTAGATTTTCGCCCTCAACAAATCCTCTTTCTGCTAGGCCATCTACAAAACCTTCATAACCACTATCTAAAGCTGCGTGTGGTGCTAATTGTATAACACCAATCTCAAACATGTCAGCTGCTACTTGTGAATCATCAGTTTCAGCATCTTCGGCTTCCTGACTTTCTACTTCAACAGCCTCACTTTCTTGCTCGACGACTTCATCATTTGTATCTACATCATTTGCAGAATTTCCACATGAGATGAGTAAACTCATCGTCAAAATTAAAGCAATTATGATAGAAAACTTTTTCATTTTCTCCCCTCCTATGTTTATAAATATTAATTAATGAAAATTATTATACATTATGTCATTTTACAAAAGAGAAATAAAATATTTTGTATATCATGGTTAAAAGCACAATAAAATACTATTTGAATGATTTCTCTCTACCATAAAATAACCAGATATTTGTATATTCTAATAAAATCAATAGAATTTTGATTCTCTTTAAATAAAAGAGTTCCAATTGATTCATCACAATTGGAACTATTTGAAAGAAATTATCGATTATATTAATCTTGTAAAAATTCTCTATTCTCTTCAATAACTGGAACAGCTGTAATATTACGATATTGCTCAGCACCTGTACCAGCCGGAATTAATTTTCCTAAGATAACATTTTCCTTTAGACCTAAGAGATTATCTGTTTTACCTTTAACAGCTGCATCAGTTAAAACTCTTGTTTGTTCTTGGAATGATGCTGCAGACAAGAATGATTCGGTAGCTAAGGATGCTTTGGTAATTCCTAATAAAACACGATTACCTTCAGCTGGTCTATTTTCATTTGCCTCAGCCTTCTTGTTTTCTTCAAGATAATCAAACATGTCTACCATTGTACCAGTTAAGAATGAAGTGTCACCTGGATCATCGACCTTAACTTTCTTCAACATTTGACGAACAATAATTTCTATATGTTTGTCATTAATATCAACACCATTATTCTTATATACTTTTAGTACTTCACTGATGATGTAATGTTGAACACCTTCAGCACCCTTAATATTCATGATGTCATGTGGGTTAACGGAGCCATCTGTTAGTCGATCGCCACTTTCCACTACATCGCCTTCTTCAACAAGCAATGGCGTTGACAAAGGTATTTTGTACTTTTTAACATCTTCCTCAGAAACAATGCTAACTTCATTCATTTGCTTTTTTGTTTCTTTAATTTTAATTATGCCATCTATTTCAGCGATAACTGCTTGATTTTTTGGTTTTCTAGCTTCAAACAATTCTTCAATTCTAGGTAAACCTTGAGTAATATCATCACTAGATGCAATACCACCGGTATGGAAAGTACGCATCGTAAGCTGAGTACCCGGTTCTCCTATAGATTGTGCTGCCATAATTCCTACTGCTTCACCTACTACAGCTGGGCTACCTGTTGCTAGATTTAGGCCGTAACACTTTGCACATACACCATGTTTGCAATGACAGGTTAAATTGCTGCGTACAGCAACCTTCTCTATTTCAGCCTTTTCGATATCACGTGCCATACGATCTGTGATCAATTGATTACGACATGCAATTATTTCTTGAGTCTCTGGGTCAACGATATCTTTAGCTGCATAACGTCCATTTATCCGATCATATAAACTCTCAATAACACGTTTGCTTCTTGAGCTTCCAACTGTTACCGCCGAAACTTCGATATATTCATCGGTCCCACAATCATCTTTATTAATGATGACATCCTGGGCAACATCAATTAATCTTCTGGTCAAATAACCTGATTCTGCCGTTTTTAAAGCTGTATCAGATAGAGATTTACGCGCACCATGCGATGAGATAAAGAACTCAGCAACATTCATACCTTCACGCAAGTTAGATTTAATAGGAATTTCTAAAGTTCGACCAGAGGTATCAGTCATATTACCACGCATACCAGCAAGCTGTTTGATCTGATTAATATTACCACGAGCACCTGAAGTTGCCATCATATTAACTGGATTAAAAGTTCCTAAAGAATCCTTTAATGCCTCGGTTATCTCATCAGTCGTTTTCATCCATCTATCAACCACTGCACGATAACGTCCTTCTTCGTTTAAAAGACCACGTTGATGTTGTAGATTGATTTTGCTTACAGCTTCTTCGGCTTCTTGAATAAATTCCTCTTTAACATTAGGAACAACCATATCAAAGATTCCTATTGAAATACCACCAATTGTAGAGTAATGGAATCCTATATCCTTAATTTCATCCAGGATCTTTGCTGTTTTAGAAATTCCATGAACATGAATACATCTTTCAATAATATTTCCAATATGCTTTTTATCTATGAGATAGTCACATTCTAGTGAGAATTTGTTTTCTGGTTTACTACGATCAACAAAATCAAGATCTTGTGGAATTAAGTTGTTGAAAATAAAACGTCCCAATGTACTTTCGACAATACCTGATTCTATTTTTCCATCGATTTCTTTACGTAGACGAACTTTAATTCTCGCGTGAATATCTACTTCATTTTGATGATAAGCCATAAGAGCTTCATCTAGACTTGTAAAAGCTCTGCCTGTTCCTTTAGCATCTTCTTTTTCGATTGTGAGATAATAGATACCCAAAACCATATCTTGTTGCGGTACAGCAACGGGCTTTCCGTCTTGAGGCTTAAGTAAGTTATTTGATGCGAGCATCAAGTAACGTGCTTCAGCTTGAGCTTCTACCGATAAAGGTACGTGAACTGCCATTTGATCGCCATCAAAGTCAGCATTATAAGCAGGACAAACCAAAGGATGAAGCTGAATAGCTCTACCTTCGACTAAGATTGGCTCAAAAGCTTGGATTCCAAGTCTGTGCAGTGTCGGTGCTCGGTTTAAAAGTACTGGGTGATCCTTGATTACATCTTCTAAGATATCCCAAACTTCGTCTGTTGCTCTTTCAATTAAGCGACGCGCAGTTTTTATATTATGAGCATAACCTAATTCAATTATTTCTTTCATTACAAAAGGTTTAAATAGCTCAAGTGCCATTTCTTTTGGTAAACCACATTGATGTAGTTGTAATTTAGGACCGATCACAATAACAGAACGGCCTGAGTAGTCAACACGTTTACCTAGTAAGTTTTGACGGAAACGTCCTTGCTTACCTTTTAACAAATCAGATAGTGATTTTAGAGCACGATTACCCGCTCCAGTTACTGCACGTCCCCGCCTACCATTGTCTATTAAAGCATCTACCGCTTCTTGGAGCATACGTTTTTCGTTACGTACAATTATACTTGGTGCACCAATTTGTTTTAAATTTTTCAAACGATTATTTCTATTTATAACACGACGATACAAATCATTTAAATCAGAAGTTGCAAATCTACCACCATCTAATTGAACCATTGGACGAAGTTCTGGTGGTAATACTGGCAAGTTTTCTAAAATTATCCATTCAGGTTTATTGTTTGATTTTTTAAAACCCTCAATAACTTCCAGACGTTTGATGATCCTTATTCTCTTTTGACCACGAGATTCACGCATTTCTTCTCTAAGAGAATCTGCAAGTTCTCCTAAATCAAGATCTTGCAAAAGCACTTTCATAGCTTCTGCACCCATTCTAGCGTCAAAGCCATCGCGACCATATTTGAAATAGGCATCACGGTATTGCTGTTCACTGATAATTTGTTTATATTCAAAATCTGTTTCGCCTGGATCTAACACGATATAAGCGGCAAAATAAAGAACTTTTTCTATATCACGTGGTTTTAAATCTAATAACAATCCCATTCGACTTGGGATACCACGAAAATACCAGATATGTGAACAGGGAGCTTCTAATTTAATATGACCCATGCGCTCTCTACGAACGATTGATCTTGTAACTAAAACACCACAGCGATCACAAATGATTCCACGATATCGAATTTTCTTGTATTTGCCACAATGACATTCCCAATCTTTGACAGGTCCAAAAATCCTTTCGCAGAAAAGACCATCTCTTTCCGGCTTTAAAGTACGATAGTTAATAGTTTCTGCTTTGGTTACTTCACCATAAGACCATTCGTTCTCAATTTTTTCTGGTGAAGCTAAACCTATACTAATTGAATCAAAATTATTAATATCTGACATATAACCCCTTATTTCAATATTTAACAAAAATTGCTACATATATTTTTGATGTGAGATGGTAGGAAACTCAGTCCCACCATCAGCAATTAGGTAAATTATTCATCTGAATCTTCTGTATTATCAGCTAAAACAGAACCATCATCTTGTAATGTTCCGGCAGAAAAGCCTGCCAGCTCTAGTTCTTCGCTAGTAGTTTCACCAAACAATTCACGATATGTTTCGGATGAGTGATCTGCTGCATCTGTACTAAAATCGTCAATTTCAACATCATCATCTTCTTCTGAATAATGAAGTGTGACATCTAATGCCAAGCTTTGTAGTTCTTTAATCAAGACTCGGAAAGCTTCTGGTACACCAGCTTCTGGTATATTTTGTCCTTTGACAATTGCTTCATATGTTTTAGTTCTACCTTGAATATCATCAGATTTAACCGTCAGCATTTCTTGTAAAGTATAACTTGCCCCATATGCCTCAAGCGCCCATACTTCCATTTCACCAAAACGTTGACCACCAAATTGTGCTTTTCCACCGAGCGGTTGTTGTGTTACGAGTGAATATGGACCAATCGAACGAGCATGGATTTTATCATCAATTAAGTGATTTAATTTGAGATAATACATAATTCCAACGGTAATTCTATTTTCAAATGGTTCACCAGTTCTACCATCATAGAGAATGGTTTTCCCATCTTTATCCATACCAGATCTTTCGATAATGTCTTGCATTTCTTCTTCATTTGCACCATCGAAAACAGGAACAGCAACTTTCCAATCTAAATTTCTAGCTGCCATACCCATATGAACTTCTAAGAGCTGACCAATATTCATACGTGAAGGTACACCAAGTGGATTTAAAACAATGTCTAATGGTGTTCCATCTTCCATATAAGGCATATCTTCTTGTGGTAAAATTAAGGAAATAACGCCTTTATTACCATGACGACCTGCCATTTTGTCACCAACAGAAATTTTTCGTTTTTCTGCTACATAGACTCGAACCATTTTGGTTACACCATGTTTTAGTTCATCGCCATCTTCACGGTTAAATACGTTGATATCAACAACTACACCGGATTCACCATGTGGAACTCTAGTTGACGTATCTCTAACTTCTCTTACTTTTTCACCAAAAATTGAACGATACAAACGTTCTTCTGGAGTTAATTCTGTTTCACCTTTTGGAGAAATTTTACCAACTAAAATATCACCTGCTTGAACTTCTGCCCCTATCCGAATTATTCCGTCTTCATCAAGATTGCTCAAAGCATCATCACTGACATTTGGAATTTCTCTGGTAATTTCTTCTGGCCCTAATTTAGTATCTCTCGCTTCACATTCGTATTCGGTGATATGAATTGAAGTATACACATCATCTTGGACTAAGCGTTCGCTAATTAAGACAGCGTCTTCGTAATTGTAACCTTCCCAAGCCATAAAACCGATCAATGGATTTTTACCAAGAGCCATTTCACCATTATCTGTAGAAGGACCATCGGCAATAATGTCATCGACCTTAACTTCATCTCCCATACGGACTAATGGTATTTGATTGACACATGTTCCTTGATTGGAGCGTTTATATTTGAGAATTTCATAACTGACTTCTTCATTTGTATCTTTTTCACGAATTCTTATTTCATCAGCTGAAACAAATGACACAACTCCATCATGCTTTGAAACTACACAAACACCAGAGTCCTTAGCAGCTCGATATTCCATACCTGTACCAATAATTGGTGATTCGGTTTTAATTAATGGAACTGCCTGACGCTGCATATTAGAACCCATCAATGCACGGTTTGCGTCATCGTTACCTAGGAAAGGAATTAATGAAGTCGCAACTGAAACCAGCTGTTTAGGCGAGACGTCCATTAAATCTATTTCTTCTGGTGGTAATTCCAAAAACTTATCTTGATAACGACAGAAAATAAGATCTTCAACAAATCGGCCTTCTTCATCTAAAGGTTCATTTGCTTGAGCTATGTTGTAATAATCTTCCTCATCTGCTGTTAAATATCTAATTTCTTCTGTTACTATGCCATTTTCTTTATCATATACACGATAAGGTGTTTCTAAGAAACCATAATTATTAACTCTAGCATAAGTCGCAAGTGAGTTAATTAGACCAATGTTTGGTCCTTCTGGCGTCTCAATTGGACACATTCTACCATAGTGAGAAGAATGAACGTCACGTACTTCAAAGTTTGCTCTTTCACGTGATAATCCACCTGGACCTAGAGCCGACAAACGTCTTTTATGTGTTAATTCAGCTAAAGGATTAGGCTGATCCAAAAATTGTGATAATTGAGAAGAACCAAAAAATTCCTTAATTGCCGCTGAAATTGGACGCGTGTTGATAATTTGTTTTGGTGTAGCTTCATTTATGTCTTGAATAGCTTGCATTCTTTCTCGAACAACGCGATCCGTTCTTGAAAAACCAATACGCATTTGGTTTTGCAATAATTCACCAACAGAACGAATTCTTCTATTACCTAAATGATCGATGTCATCTGTATGACCTATGTTGTAACGCAAACCTAAAAAGTAAGAAACACTGGCTAAAATATCGTCTAAGGTTAGATGATAAGGACATAATTGTGCTTTAGCTTTACCCATTTCAATTCTTAAGTATTCCAGTACATCATCTGCTTGTTCTGCTTCTAAAATGATTTCGTCTAAGACTGGAGTATAAACTTTCTCTTTTATATCTATTGCTTCTAAATCAAAATCAGAAAAATCTAATTCTGGAAATCTGTTAGCTAAATAAGGTATTGCATCAACTCTATTGTTACCGACAACTCGAACAGTATGATCTAATTCAATTATCGAATGTCCTTCACGGCTTAATGGCACAATATCAGCAGAGTTAATACCAACATTTTGAATTATATCGGCTAATTCATGAGTTATAACATCACCTTCCATGGCAACTATTTCACCATTTTTATCTACTAAAGTTTCGGCTAAGCGATGTCCTATTAATCTTCTGCTTATCGCCAGTTTCTTGTTCAATTTATAAATACCAACATGTGCAAGATCATAACGGTTAGCATCAAAAAACATGTTATCCAGGTAATTGGCAGCACCTTCTGCCGTATAAACCTCACCTGGTCTTAATTTGTTAAACATTTCTTGTGAGCCTTCGGCTTGATTATTGCAGCCATCTTTTTCCATAGTTGCAGTCAAATATTTATCATTGCCAAAAACATCAATAATTTCTTTATCTGTACCAAGACCTAATGCTCGTAAGAAAATGGTAAGGTGAAATTTTCTTGTACGGTCAACTCTAATCCAATTAATACCATTACCATCGGTCTCGTACTCTAACCAAGCACCACGATTTGGGATTATCTGAGCTGTATAAACATCGATATTATTTCTGTCTTTTTCTTGACCAAAGTATGCACTTGGCGAACGGACTAATTGTGAAATAATCACTCGCTCCGCACCATTTATGATAAAAGTGCCAGTTTCAGTCATGATCGGAAACTCACCGATATAAATTTGTTGTTCTTTGACTACATTATCTTTTTTGTTATGCAATCTAACCATCATGCGCATTGGTGCTGCATAGTTTGCATCACGTTCTTTACATTCAATTGCAGAATAGGTTGGACTTGTAGGATCAAATTCTGTTTCCAAAAATGTTAATTCAATATCTCCTGAAAAATCTGTAATTGGAGAGATATCATCTAACACTTCTTGGATTCCTTCTTCCAAGAACCAACGATAACTATCTTTTTGAATTGCAACTAAGTCTGGAATTTCAAGAACTTCATCGATCTTAGAATAAGACATTCGCTCAACGCGTCCCAATCGAACGGGCTTTACCATCAATAATCACCTCTCGAATAACCACTGCGTGGCTTGTACAATATCAAGTATTTTAAACTAAATATGCTTGACTGTACGGCTTTAAATGATATAATAACTATACAAAAATAATTATTATCAAGTTTGTCCCACTTGTTTTCTAATGTATTTCTAGACAAAAGCAAACAACGGCACGGTAGATAATTCTATCATGGCGTTTTTTTTATGTCAATTATTTTTTTACTTGATTCTGTTATTGG
>JAAYRJ010000051.1 GCA_012518845.1 Clostridiaceae bacterium | reverse complement strand
TGCTTCAACTTATCTTATTTCCCTTAGTTTAGGTTTTATTTTAGGGGCAATCGTAGCAACTTGGCTTGTTCCATTATTTAGCGGAATACTTCTTTATGCAGTTGGGATTTTGATTTCAAAAAATCTTGCTTATGAATTAGCTCTTATGTCCATACTTAGTATAGTCTTGATTATTGCTTTAATAATTTTCTTAACTCTGCGCAAAGTGAATCGAATCAAGCCGTTAGAAGCCTTAAATGAGGGTAAGAAAAGCACCTACTTCAGCTCCGGACTACAAGTCAAACTGAAAAATCCTCTGCTGTTTTCACGTCTTTCTATCAAGCAATTTAGTGCGGAGGCGAAACAATATCTAAGTTCCATTCTTGTAATTGTCATATTATTCTTTTTTGTTCTTAGCTTGAGTTCGCTGTCATCTCTTTTTACACCAGATCGCATGTTACGGGAATTTTATGGTTTTGACTATGACCTAATCGTTTATTATGATCCGGATGCTTTGGCTGAGCAAGAGACCGAGTTTAAGAATATTATGCATGAGTTTACAAATATTGACGACTCTTTTCAAATTGGTATTGATGTTTGTGAGCATGATAAAGAGCTTATTTCTCTATTTGTTTTTGAAGATCTCAATAAACTGACTACGCTACTCGATGGTCGGTTGCCTCAGGAGAAAAACGAAATCTTAGTAACAGAATTTTATGCTAAGCGTGAGGGCTTAAGAATTGCCGATGACATTCAACTGAATTATGTACTAGACGATGGCACAAAATGTACAGGAGAGTTTATTATTTCAGGATTCTTCCAGTCGATCAACTACAATGGTTTAGTCATCGCTCTGAACCAGGAAGGATTTGTTCAGCTCGCAGATAGAAATCCAAGAGGATTCTCTAAATCATACTTGTTAACCGAACCTGAAAAACAAAGAGAAATTGTTGATAAACTTCAGTCAAGTGATTTTGCCTTGACTTTCGATACAAAAGAAAATTTAACTAGTACTGCGGAAGGAATGAATTCTGTTTTCCAATCTTTAACAATTGGTTCATTATTGCTATCATTGCTCTTCGTCATTCTCAGCGCCTACACAGTTTGTGAAAAAATCTTTGCTAAAGAAAGTATTGATTATGGAGTTATGAAAGCTATTGGCATTTCTAATCATAAAATAAAAAGTCTATTTACCAAGAGATTTTTATTCTTAGCAATTTCAGGGATTATAATAGGTTATATTTTATATCACTTGTTAGCGCAAGGTTTCCTAGCCTTAATTGGTTCTTTTTTTGGAGTAAGTCGGGTAGAGGCACATCCATCATTTGTAATAATTTTGATTGTTGCTATACTTTTTATCTTGGTTTTTTATCTCGTAGCAAACTTCATTGCCCGAAAAATCAAGGATTTGAACCCTCGTGAGTTAATTAATCAAGGAAATTAAATTCGTTTTAATAATAAAGAAGAGCCGCCCAGCCGGGTGGTTTCTTCATCCTAAAAAATAGGAGTGATTCAAGAAGAAGTTGCCAGAAATTTTAATTCCAGTAGGTTCAAAATAAAAAAGCTCTGTAACTTGGTGTTACAGAGCTTATTGGTGGAGATAGAGGGAATCGAACACCCCGACCTCTGTAAATAAATTTTACAGTGCTCTCCCACTGAGCTATATCCCCGTTTAAGTATTTATCAAATGAAAAATACATCATGCATAATATTGCTTTTGGTTAAATTTTGCAAAGGAAAGCCATAAATTTTAGCAAAAGCTAAAATAATCAGTTGAAATTAGGCTATTTATGTTCTTTTTACAAATAATATCCTGAAAATTAACCTTGGATAAACAAGCAATACTTATTTGACAAAATTTCTATTTAATAGTTTACATATTCATAAGATAGTTCTTTATCCAACAAAGAGTACAATTCACTAACAGTTACAAATCTATATCCTTGTTCGTAAAGATGTGGTAGCGACATTTTCAATGCCTCGTATGTTTCTTCGTATAATGAATGCAGTAAAATTATTTGTCCATTTTTAGCTTCCATAATCTTTTGATGAATCAATTCTGCATCTCTTAATTGCCAGTCTAGAGTATCCAAGCTCCAATTTACAAAAGCAACATCATTAATACTATCTACGATATTTTGATTTATTGCACCATAGGGGGGTCTAGCAATTGTTACATTTTTATTTGTCAAAGCCTCAATCTCTTGATTTGTTTGAGAAATTTCAAAATTCATTATTTGATCTAAAGAAATGGTTGTATAATAGCTATGGGAATATGAGTGATTACCAATCTCGGATCCTTGCTCTGAAATAGCTTTAATGGTATCCGGATCCTTAGCGATTCTATTACCAATAACAAAAAATGTTGCATGCCCATTGTATTCTGAAAATAGATCCAATATTTTTAGATCTATTGGACCATAAGGACCATCATCAAATGTAAAAGCTAGAAGCTTTAATTCTTGGTCTATTCGCAGATCGGATGTCGAACTTGTGCTGTTTACAATTGGACTAGCTTGAGATTCTGTAACTGTTGTACTTTCAGTAGGAATATTATTTGACTTAATATCTTTTTTATAATTACGTGAAGCTAATATTTTCTTTTCGACTAATAAATCTTTTTTTTTCTCTGATTCTACTTTCTTATGGGTAGTCTTTTCTATTTTGTTTGAAATTGTGTAATTAGATTTTATAGTGTTTTCTTGTTGTGAAATATTATCTAATAATAACTTTTTAAAAATTTGGGGAGAAATGAGATAGAACATTCCTATAAAAAACAACATTATCACTATTGTTAGTAAAAAAGTCCGTATAAAAATAATTTTGTTAGAATGTTTATTCATAACTTTTTAATGAAAACAAAATTTTAAAATTGTATCTAATTCTCAATTAATAGTATAATTTATACCCTATAATATTTCTGCGCTTAGTATATCATATAGTACTATTTTTTTGATTAAATTCTTTGCTGATATTCTGTATAATTAGGTATGTTGTAAGGTAGGTGTAATATGTACGCAAAATTTTTGAAGTTTTTACAAAGTTTGAAAAATAAAAATATAGCTGTAATAGGTCTAGGTATTAGTAATGAACCTTTGTTAAAAATTTTAGTTGAGAATAATTTGAATGTCACAGCTTTTGATGGCATGGCTGAAGATTCAAAAAGAGCAATAGAATTAAAAGAAAAATATCAAGCTAATTGGTCTTTTGGTGCCAATTATTTGAGCAAGCTAATAGGCTTTGATTATATTTTTAGAACTCCTGCCTTAATGCCACATAATTCTTATTTGGAGGCAGAAAAAGCACAAGGTGCTTTGATAACTTCTGAAATGGAGCTTTTTTTGGAATTTTGTCCAGCTAAAGTTTTTGGCGTAACAGGTAGTGATGGCAAATCAACCACTTCTTCACTAATTGCTACGATGCTTGAGGAACAAGGCTACAAAGTATATTTGGGCGGCAACATAGGACAGCCTTTATTAGATCAATTAGATAAAATTAAATCCGAGGATATGGTAGTCGTTGAGTTGTCTAGTTTCCAGTTGATTGATTTGAATGTAAGTCCGCAGGTTGCAGTTTTTACCAATATTACACCAAATCATTTAAATATTCACAAAGATTTTTCAGAATACTTGGAAGCAAAAAAACAAATTTATCGTCATCAAAAGCTAAATGATAAAGTTATTATTAATGGCATGACTGAAAAAATAGCTCAAGATTTTTTAAATATGAAAGGGGAAGTTATCTGGTTTAACAAACGCTATCCAGAAACTAAACATCGAGTTTTTCTTCAAAAGATTGATAAGTTAGGCTATCAACCAAGAAATTCAGATGATTTCATTGAAATTTGTTCAGTTAATGATTTGCGTATAATAGGTTCATTTAATAGACAGAATGCTTTAGCTTCAATGGCCGCTGTAATCGATTATGTAGAGCCAGTTAATATAAAAAAGGCTTTAAGAAATTTTAAAGGGTTAAAACATCGACTTGAATTTGTACGTGAAGTTGATCATGTTAAGTTTTATGAGAGCTCAATAGATAGTTCACCTGAAAGAAGTAAAAATTCTATTTCAGCATTTATTGAATTACAAAGACCTCTGATTTTAATAATGGGTGGACAAGACAAAAATCTTGATTACAGCGGTTTAGGTAAAAGCATTGCTGCTGCAACAGATCGATTAATTTTATGTGGCGAAAACTCTTCTTTAATTGATGAATCCCTTAAAAATGAATCACATTTGGTGGGTAAAAGTTATTGTGAAACTAATGTTCAATATGTTAAAGACTATAAAGAAGCTGTAAAAATGGCTTGCAGGCTGGCTAGACCAGGCGATTCAGTATTATTATCTCCAGCAGGTACATCTTTTGATAATTTTAATAATTTTATGGAGCGGGGAAATCATTTTAAAAAAATAGTAAATCAAATATAATGAACTTCAAAATGTTTTGTTTTTACGTCACAATCTTCTTGTAAAATATGACGTAAAAAAGTAGATACAAATAACCTAGTTAATGGTACATGTGTGGAAATGGAATTATGTTAAAAAAATCAGATGAAAAATTTATTTTTAAAGTAATAATTTTTATTTTCATTGCTATTATTATTGCAGTTAAAATAGATACAATAGTTGCTTTTATTTCAGATTTTCTCAAATTATTAGCCCCTTTGTTTTTGGGGATAGTTATTGCCTTATTATTAAATAGACCAACCGAATACTTAAAGGTTCAATTCAGGAAAATACCTAAGCTGAATAATGAAAAGGCTAAAATTCCTTCAGTAATAATATCTTACATGCTATTTTTAGGAGTGATTGTTGGATTATTTTTAATTATTATTCCACAACTAACAGATAGTTTTACTGAGTTTGTTTCAAATTTTGAAAAATATTCTGAAACTTTTAATTACACTATAAGTAGATTTTCACATTGGGTTGAACAATATAATATTGATCCCAATATCATTTCTAAGCTAGGTGATGATAGTTTGGAGTTTATCGAAAATATTGTTAGGGCTTTACCAAATATTTTAAGTCGTTTTGTTTCAGGTACAGTTTCGGTAGTTGCCACTTTTTTTATGGGCTTAATAATATCGATTTATCTTTTAGCTGATAAAAAACGTCTTAAAAGGCAATTTTTTCGTGTAATGTCAGCGATTACGCCAGAAAGTAAACATGCGCGTTTTAGTCACTTGATAACAGTGGTACAACTTACTTTCTCCAATTACTTGTACATTCAATTAACTGAAGGGCTTATTTTAGGCTTGCTCTTTTTTATAGCCACAAGTTTATTAGGATTTCCTTTTGCCTTAATCATAAGTGTTCTAAATGGTTTGTCTGTATTAATTCCAATTGTAGGTGCTTGGTTAGGTGCTATAGGAGGGGGAATAGTTGTAGTTTTCTCTAAGCCAGAATCACTTTTCCTCTATGTTATTCTAGTAATCATTATGCAAATAATTGAAAATAACTTAATTTATCCACGCCGTGTTAATGAAGCAGTGGGGTTACCCGCTATGTGGGTTTTAGTTGCTGTAACAGTTGGTGGTGGTTTGCTGGGAATTCTTGGAGCTTTATTGGCAGTGCCTGTAGCTTCAGTAATTTATCAAGTTATAGCAGAAGTAGTCGAGCGAAAAGAGCAAAAGAGAAGGATTTCTGCGAGTGAAAAATTACAGGAAAGTAGTTGGAAAACTTCGCAAATGGATAGTGAAAATATACAAGAAGAGATGCCAATTCAAGATGAAAAAATGCAATAACTACAAAAAATAATATAAACAATCAAAGTAAGATTGTTTAATGATACATTGTTTACTTAAATTTATTAAAGGAGTGAATTTTAATGCGTAATAAGAATAAAATATTAGCTATACTGATGATAACTTTCATGCTGTTAATGGCTATGCCATTGGGTGCAGATGTTCGAGCAGCCTCTGAACTAGATTATTTTACATATGGAGCAGGGTTAAGTGAGGCTCAGTTAAGTGAAACAGAACGCTTAATTGGTGTACCCCAAGATGAAAGCATTAAGAGATTAGTTGTTAATTCAAGTGATTTTAACAAGTATACTGGCAGAACTACACAAGATTCTGCACTATATTCATCTGCTTATATTAGCAAACAATCTGATAATTCAGGCGTGCGTGTTTACATTAATACACCTCAAAACATCACACAGATCAAAGATCATCAATATATGAATGCAGCCCTGACCTCAGGTATCACAGATGTAAATATTGTTGTGGGGGCACCGATTCAAGTTACTGGTGAAACAGCCTTAGTAGGTGTTTATAAAGCTTTAGAAGATGCCGGCTATACATTAGATGAAGATGCAACTCAAACGGCTACAGATGAGCTCTTTGTTATTAATGAAATAAGTCAAAACAACACTGAAAATGAAGATTTTGATTCGGAAGATTTTAGTAAAGCAATAGCAGAAATCAAGAGACAAATTTCTGAAATATCAGATCGAGAAAACCTAAGTTCAGATCAGATTACAGTAATCATAAACAATGTTCTAAATGAATATAATATTACGATTTCAGAAGCCGATAAAGATAAACTAGCTGGCTGGTTAAATGATTTTAAAGCTTTGGATATTGATTGGAATGCAATTGGTGAGGAGCTTTCAGGCTTAGGAGAGTTGATTTCTGAAAAAGGTGATGAGATTTATGAATGGGGAGTTGAAAGCGGATTTTTTACACGTCTATGGGAAGCAATAAAATCTTTCTTTAATAATTTATTTGGATAATATTTTGAAAAAATCAACTTTACAAGAATTATCTTTTCAAGTAATATAGCAATGTTGCCCATTCTATGTTTTAGGATCGTCCGACCAAGACATGGATTCGGGATCAAGGAGGAAAATAAATGGACAAAGCAAAAAAACAAGAAATTATTGAAGAATTTAGAATTAATGAGAATGATACAGGTTCGCCTGAAGTTCAAATTGCACTTTTAACAGAACGTATTAAACATTTAGGTGGTCATACAAAGGTTCATCCCGGTGATCATCACTCACGTCGTGGAATGTTGATGCTTGTAGGTAAAAGAAGAGGATTACTCAATTATTTAGAGAAAACTGATATTGAACGCTATAGGGCAATAATTTCAAAATTAGGATTAAGAAGATAACAAGTAGGCGGGATTTTCCCGCCTTTGTTAAGTTTGGGGAGTTTACTTGTGGGAGGTAGATTGAGAAGCTGTTATAGGTACAGATTTTGAATCTACAAACTACGATTAAACTCTCAATTTTTTAGGAGGATAAATGTCTAAAAAAATATTTGAAACAATTTATTGTGGAAACAAAATAATTATTGAGACTGGTCAAATAGCAGATTTTGCTAATGGTTCAGTTATGATTCGTCATGGGGATACTGTTGTTTTATCTACATGTACATCTGCAAAGCCACGTGAAGGCATTGATTTTTTCCCGTTAAGTGTAGATTATGAAGAAAAAATGTATAGTGTTGGGAAAATTCCGGGTGGGTTTTTGAGGCGTGAAGGTAGACCCACTAATCATGCCATGATCACATCAAGAATGATCGATCGACCCATGAGACCGTTATTCCCAGAAGATTTGAGAAATGAAGTTACTATCAACAATTTAGTGTTAAGTGTTGACAATAACTGTGCTCCAGAAATCACAGCAATGTTAGGTTCTGCCTTAGCGGTTGCTATTTCAGATGTTCCGTTTAATGGTCCACTAGCTGGAGTTCAGGTTGCTTTGGTCGATGATGAAATTGTCCTCAATCCAGATTTAGAGCAAAGAGAAGCTAGTGATTTAGATTTAACTGTTGCTGGTACAAAAGAATATGTCTGTATGATCGAGGCTGGTGCTAACGAAGTACCTGACGACATAATGCTTGAAGCTATTATTGCAGCTCATCAGGAGATCATTAAATTTTGTGAATTTATAGACGAAGTTGTGGCAGAAGTCGGTAAACCAAAATATGAATATACTTCTTTTGCAATACCACAAGATTTGCAGGATCGTGTTAATGAATTAGCATATGACCGAGTTAAAGGAATCATAATCAATCCAGATAAAGCTGAGCGTGACAGTAATATACGTGAAATTCGTGAAGAAGTTCAGGCCATCATTGAAGCAGAAAATGAGGAATGGTTAGCGCAGTTTGCTGAAGCTTTTACAAATGTAGAAAAAACCATATTACGTGAAAATTTGTTTTATGAACATAAGCGAGTAGATGGACGTGGCTTAGAAGAGATTCGTCCCTTAAAAGCGGAGGTTGGTTTATTGCCACGTACTCATGGTTCTGCTCTGTTTGAAAGAGGTCAAACTCAAGTATTGAACGTTACTACTTTAGCCAGTTTAGCAGATGCACAAAAATTAGACGGTATCGATGAAGAAGAAGAGAAAAGATACATGCATCATTATAATTTCCCGCCTTATAGTGTTGGTGAGGCAAGGCCAAATCGCTCACCTGGTAGAAGGGAAATAGGTCATGGTTATTTGGCTGAACGTTCTTTAATTCCAGTATTACCATCGCCTGAGGAATTTCCTTATGCGATACGTACAGTTTCTGAAGTTACAATGTCTAACGGCTCTACTTCCCAAGGTTCTGTATGTGCCTCTACTTTATCTTTAATGGATGCAGGAGTTCCAATCAAAAGACCTGTAGCAGGTATTTCGTGCGGATTGATGACAAGTCCAGAAAAAGGACTCGAAGACTATCTGATTTTTATGGATATCCAGGGCGTTGAAGACTTTCATGGCGATATGGACTTTAAAGTTGCTGGTACTACAGAGGGTATCACTTCGATTCAAGTCGATATTAAAGTAGATGGTCTTACTTATGAAATTATTCGTGATGCGCTAGAACTTACAAAAAAGGGTCGCCTACAAATTATTAACGAAGTAATGTTGCCGTGTCTTGAAACTCCACGTGATCAGCTTTCACCATATGCTCCTTTAATTGAAATTTTGGATATTCCAGCAGATAAAATTGGTGAAGTTATTGGTTCTGGTGGAAAAGTTATTAAACAAATTACTGAACTTACAGATTCAGAAATAAATATTGAAGAAGATGGCAATGTAGGTCATGTCCATATTGCTGCTCCAAATAAAGAAGCTAGCGAAAAAGCAGTAAAAATAATAGAAACAATCGTCAATGATCCAGAAGTCGGAGAAGTTTATGAAGGAACAGTAACTCGTCTAATGAATTTTGGTGCTTTTGTTGAAATTGTACCGGGCAAGGAAGGTTTAGTTCATATTTCAAAAATGGCTTGGGAACATGTTGCCAAGGTTGAAGACGTTGTCGAAGTAGGTCAAAAAGTAAGAGTTTATGTTGATGAAATCGATAATCAAGGAAGAATAAACTTATCAATGCGTGATCCCCAAGAAAAACCTGAACACTTTAGTGATAGATCTAAACAAGGTAGATCCTTCAGTGGTCATGGTAGTAGAAGCAAAGGAGACCGTAATAAAAGAAGAGGGGGCGATAGACATAATCGTAGAGGTGGACGTCCTCATTCAAAAGATGGTAATGTCAGTCAGAAAAAAGATTTACCAGAAGATGCTAATATTCATGAATTTTAATTATTCGTTGAATATTTTCTAATCAGAAAATTATTTTAACAGCAAATCATATATGGTTTGCTGTTGTTTTTTTTAATGTTTATTTTGTATATAATGTTTCTATGCAGAATCTATTAGTTTATATTGCCTATCTTACACGTTATCCACTTGCTCTAATTGTGATTTTGGTTGCAGTTATCTTAGTGTGGCGTTCACTTAAAAGCCTGTTGTTTCGTTTCAGAGGTCAAAGTCAAGCAGCGCATGGCTTCTTTTTGATGTCCCAATCTTCAGAAGGTGGGGATGTGGTAGAATCATATTCGATTTATCCAACAACTATTTTAGGTAGAGGACGTTCAAATGATATTCGTTTTAAAGATAAAAATGTTTTAAGAAGACATGCTATTCTCTATTTATATCAGGGAAAATGGTATGTAAGACCAGCAGTTGATAGAGCTGTTATTCACGTTAATAATCGTAAAGTTAATCAACCAAGAATTGTAAAAAATGAAGATATTATTCAAATAGGTGATAAAATGCTGGTTTTTGTTGATGAAAGGGATTCAGCAGAAGCTGCAGGTCAAGAATTTGATGGTTCTATAGCTGATTGGCGTGAGAATAAAATTCCAGAATTACCTGTAAATACTGGTTTTTCATGGATGCTAACTACTTTGTTTTTTCTGATTGGAACATTTACAATCTTCATCTTAATTCCAGCAGAATTACATTCATTAAGACCATTTTATTTTTCAATTTCTTTGGCCTTTTTCTTTTTTTCGCAGTTAGGCTATCTAATTTATCCTAAAATCTTTAATGATTTCGATCGTGTAATTTATTTATGTTTTGTTTTTCTTAGTAGTATCGGACTGATTATTCAGGCACGGTTTGCCTTTTTAGATCGTCTCAAACCAGATGATTGGGATGCAGTTGAGTTTCTGGATTATATTCAGAGAGATTATTTAATTCAAGCTGGCGTCGCAATTGTTGGTTTAATCATTTTACCTATAGTTGTAAAAATAGTTCAATCAACCAGTTTTTTGGAACGTATTTACCCAGTTTGCTTAGTGGCTACTCCACTATTTTATCTGATTACATTATTTGCAGGTAGTGGTGCTTCGGAATGGGGTGCAAATCTTTGGCTACGATTGCCTGGCGGATTTTCTTTACAATTGACTGAATTTGCAAAAATATCATATTTTATAGTCTTAGCATATTTCTTTAAAATCAGACCTCCATTAAAGACACAATTGCTTTTTGCTGGTTGGGCAGGTATGAATTTTATTTTAATTATGCTTTTACCTGATCTTGGTTCAATGATGATATTATTACCTGTGACTTTAATTGTTTTTGTCGTAATGACTTCTGAATATTTGAAGACAGGATCTCTTTTACTTGGTGGCTCATTTATATTTTTTGTTGCATATAAGCTATTGCCATATGTACAAAACCGTTTGTATGGCTGGTTAACTCTGTGGACCGAAACAAATGCCTATAATGAGCAAATTATCTTTGGCTTACAAGCAATTGCAAGAGGAGGCCTCATAGGACGTGGTTTAGGTGTTGGTAATCCGCGTTCGATTCCACTAGCTTCATCCGACATGGTTTTTTCTGTAATTGCTGAAGAAATGGGGATTTTAACGGGGCTTGCAATTTTGCTTTTTTTCATAATCATTTGGCTAAGAGGTGCTCATTATTCTGCTAATGTTAGAGACGGATTTACCTCAGGCTTAATTCTAACAATAGCAACTTATTTCTTCATTGAAGCAGCTGTCGTTATTGGAGGTACTACAGGTTTAATTCCACTAACAGGCGCAACCTTACCAATGATCGCCAAAGGTGGTAGCTCAGTAATTGCTAAGTGGTTATTAGTTGGTATTCTATTAGGTTTATGTTGTCGTGATGAGGAAGGAGCTTATCGTTAATGAAACAATTTATGACCAGTTTAAAAGTCATTTTGTTTGGTTTTATAATTATTTCTCTAACGTTACTTACTGGAATTATTTTTCAACAAAACAAAAGTCAAAAATTGTTGCTAGAATCGAGTAATGAAAATAAACATGCATTAGCTTTTCGCTATTCTGATGCTGGCACAATTTATTCTCGCGAGATGACAAAACTTGCATATAGCGAAAATCAACAAAGAAAATATTCAGAAAATCCAGAAGTAGCCCGTTCTTTTGTCCAAATTATAGGTGATTATACGCACAATATTGGGAATACAATTGAAGCTGCCTATCAGGATCGTCTCATTGGCTCTGGTAGACCTTGGCACCGTCAATTAGTATTAGATTTTACTGGTAAAGGTATGTCAGGTGATGATATTGCTTTAACAATTTCTTCTGAGTTAAATTTAGCGGCACAAAATTCTTTGGCTGGATCTGCTGGTTCTGTAGTAATTTTAAATTATGAAACAGGCGAAATACTTTGCGCAGTAAGTACACCTAATACCTATCCTGAAAATGTAGTTGCTTGGCAAAATATTCCAACATCTGCACTATTTAATCGTAGCTTTAATAGTGAGTATTCGCCCGGCTCAACTTTTAAAGTTGTTACTGGTACAGCTTGGAGTAAAAGTAATACCTATGACCCCAATTATGCTATGACCTGTACAGGCCGTGAACCATTACTTGGTCCAGGCTCTGTCTTTGAAAATAGAACTGGAGGAAGCCATGGATATATTAATATGCAAGGAGCATATGAAATATCTTGTAATCATTTCTTTGGTGATGTGGGGCTAAAGGCAAGTTTTGATAATATGGAAGAAACAGCTGAGGAGTTTGGTTTCAATAAAGAAATTAGATTAGGAAAATTGTATGCTAAAACTGGTGAATATCAAGCTGTAGAGGATGAATACTTATTAACTTGGCAGGCTATTGGTCAACCAATTGATACAAATGAATTGTCTACCTCCACTTTACATTTAGCCATGCTTGGTGGAGCGATTGCAAATGATGGCGTTATGATGCAACCGTATTTAATTAATCATTTTATAGATCCTTCTGGCAATGATTATGACTATACAGAAAAAGAAGTTTTTAGTGAAATAAGTTCCCAGGCAGATGTAAGTTCAATTAAGAATGATTTAATCTCAACGGTAAATCAAGGAATGGCATCTAATGCTTCAATTTATGGATATTCAGTCGGTGGTAAGACTGGTACTGCAGAGTCGGTGAACGACACAGGTGAACTTCAAGTAAATTCGTTATATACTGGTTTTATAGATGATCCGCAATTTCCATATGCCATTGGCATAGTTGTAGAAAATGGACATTTCGATACTCCATCAATAGCAAGTAATTTATTGTCGCTTGCTATGCAAATTAATTAGAAATGAGTTATTGCATGAAAGATGATCAAGCAAAAAGCAAAAAGCAAAAAAAATCAAAGAAGGCTGAAAACCAAGCTAATGACACAAGGTATAATGAAGATGCTTTAGGTTATGGGATTCAAGTTGCTTTAATGTCAATAGGAACTATTTTAGGAATAATTACTGTATTGGCTTTAGTATTAATCATATTTTTTCGAGGATTAATTTTTTAAAAAATTTTAAAATATCATTATCTGAAAATATCTAAGGAGTTTATTTTGAGTAAGGATTTTTTTAAGAAGAATAAACGTAAACACTTAATGTTAATTGACGGCAATAGTTTAATTAATCGTGCCTATTATGCGGGTGCTCGCCGTGCTATGCTTGTTACTCCAGATGGTACTCCAAGTGGGGCAGTATATACATTTCTAAATATGTTGTTAAATTATCGAGAAAAAATTCAACCTGATAATTTGATTGTCGCCTTCGATCTGCCTGATAAGACCTTCCGACATGATATGTATGATCAATATAAAGCCACAAGATCTCCGATGCCTGAAGATTTAGCGATCCAAATGCCTTTGTTGAAAGAAATGTTAGATGCTTTAAACATTTGCTATGTTGAAAAACCTGGTTACGAAGCAGATGATTTAATTGGTACCTATGCAAAATTGGGTGCAGAAGACAATTATGATGTTTACGTAGTTACTGGTGATAAAGACAGTTATCAATTAATTAGAGACCATATTTTTATTGTTCTGCCTGTTACAAGAGCAGGTTCAACAACAGAAAATTTAATGAATCGTGATAATTTCTATAAAGAGTATAATTTTCAACCTGAACAATTTGTCGATTACAAAGCAATCATGGGTGATAGTTCTGATAATATTCCAGGGGTTAAAGGCATCGGAAAAGTTGGAGCCGCTGACTTAATCGAAAACTATTCCGATCTTAAAAATATATATGGACTATTAAGTGAAGATGCCGAACAAATCCCTAAGAAATATCAAAAAAAATTACTAGCAGCCAAGGACAAAGCATTACTCTCTTATGAATTATCACTAATAGATACGGACGTTCCTGTAGATGTTAAGCTTGAAGACACATCTATCAAAGAGCCAGACGAAGTAGAGCTTTCAGATTTTTTTATTAAAATGGGCTTTCAATCAATGTTTGAGCGATTTGGGATAACTGATAATCAATCATTTTTTTCCGAAGATTTTGCTCAGATTAAACAGATCGATCTGGCTTACTTTTTAGAAAATCTAAAGTTACATCAGATTATTTGGTTGGTTTTAGATGATAGCAGAAGTTTTATCTATTCTCCTGATCTTGGATATATGTTGCTAGAGCCACTAGAAGTATCCACTAATTGGGAAAAACTAATTTCATTAAACAATAATATTATAGTCTGGGATTATAAAAATTGGCTCAAAAATTTAGGACTTGGTTCTTTACAAGTTCAACCCTTTGATACTCAATTGGCTGCATATTTGTTAAATCAAGGTAAGGCAGAAGATTTTGCCTCCGTTTTTCAAGCTGCTTTTGAAGAAAACTTTCCAACTCTAGAAAAAAAATATGAAGAATCAGATTTGATTGAATATTTAAAGAAAATGGCTTATGCATTAGATAAATTACATTTGTTACAAAGACAAATGATCCGTGATTGGCAGATGGAAGTCTTATTTTACGAGATCGAGATGCCACTAACAAAAATTTTAGCGGAAATGGAGAGCATTGGCGTTTTAGCCGATAAAAGCAAGCTTGATGATTTGAATGAGAGTATGAATGCAGAGATTTCAGATTTAGAGTCACAAATTTATGCTTATGCCGATGAACCATTTAATATAAATTCCAGCAAGCAATTAAGCAATGTTCTTTTTGAGCAGTTAAAATTAAAACCAGGAAAAAAACTAGCTAGTGGTTATTATTCCACCGCAGCCAAAGAATTAGAACGATTACAAGGTGATCATCCGATCATTGATCTGATTATTGAACATCGAGAATTAGCAAAATTAAATTCAACTTTTGTAGATGGGCTCAGAAAAGAAATCAAACAAGATAATCGAATCCATACAACCTATCATCAAACTTTAACCACTACTGGTAGATTATCAAGCTCAGATCCTAATTTACAAAACATTCCTGTTAGATCTAAACGATCTAAATTAATAAGAGAAGTATTTGTCGCAAAGCCTGATTGTGTATTACTAGGTGCGGACTATTCGCAAATAGAATTACGATTATTAGCACATTTTTCTAAAGATGATGATTTAATTGATGCTTTCAAGGGTGGTATAGATATTCATACCAATACTGCTATCAGTATTTTCGATAAAAATCCAGAAGAAATTTCAGTTGCAGAACGTTCGTTAGCAAAAACTGTTAATTTTAGTATTATTTATGGTGTATCCGCCTATGGATTATCGCAAGATTTAAAATCTAGTGTAGATGAAGCGAAATACTACATAGATACGTATTATGCAAATTATTCAAACGTGAAACCGTATCTAGAAGAATTGATAGAAACTGCCAAAGAAAATGGTTATGTCAAAACCCTATTTAATCGAAGGCGTTATATTCCTGAGTTACAATCAAAGCAATTTTTCACACGTAGTTTTGGCGAAAGAGCTGCAATGAATGCGCCATTACAGGGA
Organism: Clostridiaceae bacterium; assembly: GCA_012518845.1. Lineage (GTDB taxonomy): Bacteria > Bacillota > Clostridia > Saccharofermentanales > DTU023 > UBA5436. The sequence continues at coordinate 2,342 of JAAYRJ010000051.1, read as the reverse complement.
ACAGCTGCAGACCTCATTAAATTAGCTATGGTTCGAATTAATCAGCGTTTGAATCAAGAAAATTTGGCAACAAAAATTCTGCTTCAAGTGCATGACGAATTAATTTTAGAAGTTCCAGAAAATGAAATTTCCCAAGTTGAAGTAGTGGTTAGAGAAGAAATGGAAAATGTGGCAAAATTGAGAGTGCCGTTAACGGTGGAGATTTCAACTGGAAAATCGTGGGCAATGCTTTAAGAAATTTGTTTAGAACAAAGGTCAAATGCAAGGGGTAGTTAAATTTTATTGTAAGGCAAACCTCTTGCACCTAAATACTTTTCTAATAGCTGATTAACCTGTTTTCTTAAATTATCAAAATCTGAATTGTTGTCAATATCAAGATCAGCCAAATTGCTGTATTCTTCAGTAGTCATTTGAACTTCAATTCTTCTTTTAGCATCTGCAAGTGAATGACCTCGTTTTTGTAGACGTTCAAGGCGAATCTTTTCATCAGTTACGACATTCCAGACAATATCACATCTATCTAAAAATCCTTCTTTTACAGGGATTGGCACATCTAATACAGCAACCTTTTCACCTGCAGATTTTAATTGATCCAGATAAATGCCCATTTGATTTAATGTATGATGATGAACGATGATACTTAATTTGTCTAAAGCTTTTTTATCAAGGAAAACAAGATTTGAAATTTTCTTGCGATTTAAGGATCCGTCTTCAGAAATGTATTCTTCGCCAAAAGTCTCTCTTATTTTTGGAATAGCTAAACCATTTGGTTTAGTAACTGAATGTGAAATTTCATCTGCATCAAGAACAGGAAGTCCAGCTTCACGACAAAGTCCTGCAACTGTGCTTTTGCCTGTTCCAATTCCACCTGTTATACCAATAATATACATGTTAAATCCGTCCTTAATTTAATCATCAAATAAAATAATCATCAAATAAAATATAAGTACTTACACATTAAACCTGAATAGTGTTAGATCGCCATCTTGCATAATATAATCTTTTCCTTCTGATCTAATTTGACCTTCTTCTCTAGCTTTAGCAATGGATTTTAAGTCAATAAATTTATCATAAGATATTACTTCGGCGCGGATAAAGCCTCTTTCAAAATCAGAATGAATTTTTCCTGCAGCTTGTGGTGCTTTAGTACCTTTTTTAATGGTCCAAGCACGAACCTCATTTTCACCTACAGTAATAAAAGAGATAAGTCCTAGTAGCTCGTAGCTTTCTCTAATAATAACATCTAAACCACTATGTTCTAGACCAAGTGTTGTCATATATTCATCAATTTCACTTGATTCAAGGCTCTGTAACTCCTCTTCTATTTTAGCACTTATTGTGACAAATTTTGCATTGTTAGAAGTAGCATATCCTTTTAATTTTTCTGCTTCTGGAGGCATACTGCCTATATCGTCTTCACTAATGTTGGCGACAAACAAAACTGGTTTTGCGGATAGAAGAAACAACTCTTTAGTAAAAGGTTTTTCACTCTCAGATAAAGGATAGGTTCTGGCAGGGTTTTCTTCAGATAAATGTTGAGATAATTTTTCCAAAAATTCTTTTTCCATAATGATTGTTCTATCATTACTTTTTGCTAATTTTGTTACTCTCTCTAGACGTCTTTCAACATAATCCATATCTGATAATATTAGCTCTAATTCAATAATTCCGGCATCACGTAAAGCATCAGCACTACCAGAAACATGAGTAACATTATCATCATGAAAACAGCGGACAACGTGGACGATTGCGTCAGTTTCACGGATGTTTGAGAGAAACTTATTACCTAAACCCTCACCCTGACTGGCACCTTCTACAAGACCTGCTATATCTACAAATTCAATCGTTGTGGGAATAGTTTTTTTGGGATGAAAGATTTCACTTAACTTTTCTAAACGAAAATCTGGTACATTCACAACTCCAACATTAGGTTCAATAGTTGCAAATGGATAATTTGCAACTAAAGCACCAGCCTTAGTTATTGCATTAAATAAAGTACTTTTACCTACATTTGGTAAGCCTACAATTGCAAGTTTCATATTTATATAAATGTCATCCTTTCTTTATTCAAATAATAATCCTTGCATAGTATAGCAAAAGAAAATTTTAAAAACATTAAGAAAGATTTTTTTAATTTTACAAAATTTAATCATTTTCCCAAAAATATTCAACTATTTTTTAGAATTATCAATTAAGCTAGATTTTAGTACTTTATGAGTCCAGCGGTAAATAGTCAAGCATTTGGAAAAAGAAAAAAATAAAAAGAACCTTGAAAAAAGAATAGTTTCGAACAAATGTGAGCAAGCTTAATAAGACCACCAATAGGCGGTCAAAAAAAGCAC
>JAAYRJ010000007.1 GCA_012518845.1 Clostridiaceae bacterium | reverse complement strand
TTGACTTGGCTAAACGAATTGGTGATTTTTCTGGCAAATTTCATTTGCATATTGTTGATTTTACAGAAATCCAATTAGAACTTAATGACAAAGTTCCAGCTAATATGTTGACAGTCATAATGCGTCGCATGATGATGAGGATAGCTGATCAATTAGCAGCCAAAAGAAATATTAATTGTCTGATTACTGGTGAGAGTTTGGGTCAAGTTGCAAGTCAAACGGTTAATGCTTTAATGTGCACAAATCATGTAGCTGTGCGGCCCGTATTCAGGCCTTTAATTGGACTTGATAAGAATGAAACAATCGCCATAGCAAAAAATATTGATACTTATGAAACTTCAATTTTGCCCTATGATGATTGTTGTACTGTTTTTGTTGCAAAACATCCTAAAATTCATCCAAGTTTTTTGGATTGTGAACAAGCAGAAAAAGACCTTGAGCTTGATGATTTAGTCAAACAAGGCTTAGAAAAAATTGAAACAATAATAGTCTAACTATAGATTTTTATTTTGGAGGTATAGTTAATGTCCTACGAAAGTATTAAGAAAACTGATCCAGAGATTTATGAAGCGGTGATAGGTGAATTAAATCGTCAAAAGGATCACTTAGAGCTAATTGCTTCAGAAAATTTTGTAAGTGAAGCAGTTTTAGCTGCACAAGGTTCTGTGCTCACGAACAAATATGCTGAAGGCTATCCCGGGAGACGTTATTATGGTGGTTGCGAACATGTTGATATTGTTGAAAATATAGCAATAAAACGTGCTAAAAAACTATTTGGAGCAGAACATGTTAATGTACAACCACATTCTGGTGCCCAAGCTAATATCGCAGTTTATTTTGCCATGTTAAACCCTGGCGACAAAATTCTTGGTATGGATTTAAGCCATGGTGGTCATCTGACTCATGGGATGAAAGTTAATTTTTCTGGAAAAATGTTCGAGGCCCATGGTTATCAAATCGAAGCTGATACTTGTGAGCTTGACTATGATCAAGTAATGGCAAGAGCAAAAGAAGTGCAGCCTAAAATGATTATCGCTGGTGCTAGTGCCTATCCAAGAAAATTAGATTTTTCAAAGTTTAGAGAAATTGCTGATGCAGTTGGTGCATACCTCCTTGTAGATATGGCACATATTGCTGGTCTTGTTGCTACAGGTGAGCATATGAATCCAGTACCTTATGCTGATTTTGTTACCACAACAACTCATAAAACTTTAAGAGGCCCACGTGGTGGTATGATTATGTGCAAGGAAGAATACGCAAGAAAAATTAATTCTGCAGTGTTCCCTGGTACTCAAGGCGGACCTTTGATGCACGTTATTGCTGCTAAAGCCGTTGCTTTAGGCGAAGCTCTAAAACCAGAATTTAAAGATTATCAAAAGCAAATTATCAAAAATGCAAAAGCCTTAGAAGAGGGTCTGCGTAACCATAATATTAAGATGGTTTCTGATGGAACAGATAATCATTTGATATTAATTGATTTAAGGGGAACAAGTATTTCCGGTCAAGAACTTGAAACTAGACTTGATGCAGTTAGAATTACTACTAATAAAAACAGCATACCATTTGATACAGAGAAACCTACAATTACTAGTGGTTTACGGATCGGTACACCTGCTGTTACAACCCGTGGTTTAGTAGAAGAAGATATGCATGAAATTGCCGAATTAATCCATTTGGCAATTACAGATTTTGAAAATAAACAGTCTGAAATTATTCAAAGAGTTGAGGCAATTTGTCAAAAATATCCTCTTTACTCAAATATAAATTAATAAAACATAAAAACTAAGACGGCAACATATTTATTGCCGTCTTAATCATAAGAAAGAGATTATGAAGCAAAATCAACCCCTAGCTTATTTAATGTCGCCCAGAACTTTAACAGAATATGTAGGTCAAAGTCATATTTTAGGTGAAGGAAAAATGTTGCGGCGTATGATTGAGGCTGATCGTCTAAGCTCAATAATTCTCTTTGGTCCACCTGGAACTGGTAAAACGAGTTTAGCAAGAGTAATTGCTAAGACGACCGAAAATAATTTTCAGCAAATAAATGCTGTAACTTCAGGTGTAAAAGATATAAAAAACGTTATTTCCGATACCAAAAATCTAATCTTAAATCCAAAAGGTCGAACAGTCTTGTTTATTGATGAGATTCATCGCTTTAATAAAGCCCAGCAAGATGCACTTTTACCAAGTGTAGAGGATGGCACCTTAATTTTAATTGGAGCGACAACCGAAAATCCCTATTTTGAAGTCAATAAAGCTTTGATTTCACGCTCAACTGTTTTTCAACTGTACGCTTTAACTGAGACAGAGATTAAAGAGATCATTCAAATGGCTCTTACAGATGAAGAACGTGGTTTTGGTAAGAAAAAAATTATTTTAGAAGATCAAGTGCTTGATTTTATTGCTGATCTTGCAGACGGTGATGCCAGAATTGCCCTTAATGGTTTGGAATTAGCTGTGTTAACCACTCATCCAGATGCTGATGGCACTATAACTATTGACTTAGACATTATCAAAGACAGCATGCAAAAACGTAGTCCAGCTTTTGATAAAGATGGTGAAGCACATTATGATACGATTAGTGCTTTTATCAAATCTATGCGTGGTAGCGATCCTGATGGAACTTTATTTTATCTGGCGAAAGCATTACATGCTGGTGAAGATATTGAATTTTTAGCGAGACGGATTGTTATTTCGGCAGCCGAGGATGTTGGACTTGCTAATCCACAAATGCTAAGTATTGCTGTTTCTGCTTATCAAGCTATAAAAATGATAGGTATGCCAGAGGCAAGAATTATCCTAGCAGAGGCAGCGCTTGCTATTGCTACATCGCCAAAATCTAACTCTGCCTATCTGGGTATAGATAAAGCTTTAGATCTTGTCAGAAATCAAAGAACAGGTGAGATACCATTTGCTTTGCGTAATGCTCCAATTGAGAAAATGGAGGATCATGGTTATTCGATAGGCTATAAATATGCTCACGATTATCCCTATCACTATGTAAACATGCAATTTCTTCCAGATGAAATCAAAGATGAAATTTTCTATGAACCAACTCAAATGGGTTATGAACAAAAAATACAAAAATGGCTCGAGTTTTTAGATTCATTAGATTAAAAATTTAGATAGTCTTTCTTCAGAAAAATAAAAACTTGAGTGTTTGAAAGGAATTATATGTCAAAAAAAGCAGAAAAATTAAAAGAAAAATTATTTATGAAAAAAGATAATTGCTGGGATTTACAAAAAGATCAAAAAGATAAAATTTTTGACTTTGCTGAAGGTTATAAAGAGGCTTTGGATTTGGGTAAAACGGAGCGTCGTTTTATAGCGTATAGTGTCAAACAATTAGAAGATGCTGGTTTCAAAGAAATATCTCAATTTGATCAATTAAATCAAGGAGATAAAGTTTATCTAACAATGCATGATAAAACTTTAATTGCTGCTGTCATTGGTGAGGAAGAGCCAAGCAAAGGCTTTAATATAGTTGGCTCGCATGTTGATTCACCTAGGCTTGACTTAAAACCAAATCCCTTGATGGAAGAAAATGATTTAGTTTATTTTAAAACTCATTATTATGGAGGTATCAAAAAATATCATTGGCTTTCAACTGCTTTGTCCTTGCATGGGATTATTTATTTAGAAGACGGTGAAAAAATAGAAATTAGTGTAGGTGATGATCCAAGTGACCCGGTTTTTACGATAACTGATCTGTTGCCACATTTAGATAAACATTTAAGTTCCAAAAAAGTATCTGAATTTGTTAATCCTGAAAAGATGAACTTATTAATAGGCAGTATTCCTTATCCAGATACTGATGTAAAAGATCGTTTTAAACTAGGTATTCTCAATTTACTACATGAACAATATGGTATAACCGAAGTTGATTTTAATCGTGCAGAAATTGAAATTGTCCCAGCTCAAATGGCTAGAGATGTGGGTTTTGATCGTTCGATGATTGGAGCCTATGGTCAAGATGATAGAGTTTGTGCGTATACTTCTTTACAGGCATTAATAGACACCAAACCAAGCAAAAGAACTGTTGCGATTTTATTTGCAGATAAAGAAGAAATAGGCAGTGATGGTAATACTGGAGCTAAATCTGAAATATTCTTATATCAACTAAATCATCTACATGAACTAATTTTAGGTCGTGAGCCAAAACGCAGAGAAATAGAAGAATTCTA
>JAAYRJ010000050.1 GCA_012518845.1 Clostridiaceae bacterium | reverse complement strand
GATGTTGAAGCCTCTCTTCATTGTGCTAAATTGTTAGCCCAAAAAATTCCTGAAGTTGATGTTTTGATCACTGCTGAGGCAAAGGGCATACCACTTGTGCATGATTTATCCCGCGAATTGGGTATATCACATTATGTTGTTGCAAGAAAAAGTAAAAAAACTTATATGGTGGATCCTTTATCTGTGGATGTAGATTCTATTACAACTCTAGGCACTCAAAAGTTATATTTACCAAGTGAAGATTTGCATTTAATTAAAAATAAACGAGTAGGAATTATTGATGATGTTATTTCAACCGGTGAATCATTAAAATCCTTAAGTGAGCTCATAAAACAAGCTGGTGGAAAAATTGTTTGTCAGGCGGCTATTTTAGCTGAAGGTGAAGCTTCTGAGCGTGATGATATTATCTTTTTAGAAAAATTGCCTTTGTTCCCAATTGAAAAGAAATAATAAAAGATCATAATTTATATAATAAATAGAAAGCAATTTAAAAGACCTACTAGAGTTTTCCAGTAGGCCTTTTTATTTTAATTATTTTCAAGAAAAATTATTGTTGAAAGCGGAAAGCTTTTTTACCAGCATATTTAGCTGCTTCGCCTAATTCTTCTTCGATACGCAACAATTGATTGTATTTAGCAACACGATCTGAACGAGAAGGAGCACCAGTTTTGATTTGCCCACAATTTGTTGCAACTGCAATGTCAGCTATTGCAACGTCTTCTGTTTCGCCAGAACGATGTGATGTAACAGATGTCATACCGGCATCAGCTGCCATTTTGATTGCATCTAATGTTTCGGTCAATGTACCAATTTGGTTAACTTTGATTAAGATGGAATTAGAAGCGCCAAGTTCAATACCTTTAGCCAAACGTTCGGTATTTGTAACAAATAAATCGTCACCAACTAATTGTACTTTATCGCCTAAACGCTCAGTTAAGATTTGCCAACCTTCCCAATCATCTTCCGCAAGACCATCTTCGATAGAGATAATAGGATACTTATCGCACATTTCTTCCCAGAAGTCTACCATTTCTTCGCGTGTTTTGAATTCACCAGATTTCCAGAATAGGTAACCATCTTTACCAACCGCTTTTGCTTCTTCATAAAGTTCAGTTGCAGCTGGATCTAAAGCGATAAAGAAATCTTCGCCAGGTTTGTAACCAGCTTCTTCGACAGCTTTTACTAAATATTCTAAAGGTTGCTCATCGTTTTCAAGATTTGGAGCAAAACCACCTTCGTCACCAACAGCCGTTGAATAACCATCTTTTTGTAAAAGATCTTTTAACGCGTGGAAAACTTCGGTTGTCCAGCGAATAGCTTCTTTAAAGGAAGGAGCACCAACTGGCATAATCATAAACTCTTGTAGGTTTATACTATTGTCAGCATGTTGGCCACCGTTAATTACATTAGACATAGGTACTGGTAAAGTATTGCCATAAATACCACCGATATATGCATATAGACCTAGACCAAGACTATCAGCAGCAGCTTGAGCAACAGCTAATGAAACGGCTAGCATAGCATTTGCACCTAATTTGCCTTTATTATCTGTGCCATCTAATTCTAGCATCATATTGTCAATCTCAGCTTGCTCATAAACGTTCATGCCAACAATATGGTCTGCAATTGTTTCATTTACATTGTCAACAGCCTTTTGTACACCTTTACCACCATAGCGTTCGTCACCGTCACGTAATTCGACAGCTTCGTGTGCGCCAGTAGATGCACCTGAAGGAACAGCAGCTCTACCAAAAGAGCCATCTTCTGTAATTACTTCTGCTTCTAATGTTGGATTACCACGAGAATCTATGATCTCACGTGCAAAGATGTCAACAATTAAATTTTCTTGAATCATGTAAAACCTCCTAGGATTTTTTTTAGTATTTAATATCTCTTATATTAATCTAATACAATGTTGATTATACACAAAAAGACTTAATAAATTAAGTCTTAATCTCGTAAATAAAATTGCTTATTATTTAATTCTAGAACTGTAACAAAAGTTCGATTTTGTTTGTAGAAGAAGTTTAGTCTTTTAATTCATGTATAATGTATTTATTATTAATTGAGATAAGGTTGTTCTTAATTTCATATAAGAAGAATGTAAATATACATTGATGTAATTATATTTTTGGAGAAAAGACTATGCGTAAATTTGATTATCTTGTGATTGGTGCAGGAGCTGCGAATATTGTAACGGACGCAGCAATTGATTCAGGCAAAACAGTTGCTATTATTGAAAAAGACAGGTTTGGAGGAACTTGTTTAAACAGAGGTTGTATTCCAACCAAATCATTAATTACTCCGCTTGATTATAAGCAAGATTTTGAACGTCTAAAATCTTTAGGTTTAGTTGAGGGCGAATTTAAGATAAATTATGACAAACTTAAGGAGCGTACCTTAAATCATTCACAAAAACATAGTCAATTAGTTTTAGATGAATATCAAAATGAAGAAAATGTCACTGTTTTCCAGGGCGAAGCATTTTTTACAGGTGAAAAAACCCTCCAAGTTCGTTTAAATGATGGTACCTTATCTGAAGAACTTACAGCCGAAAATATAGTTATAGCTAATGGTGCTAAAACTAGAGTCCCAGACGATATTCAAGGAATCCAAGACATAGATTATTTGACTTCAGAAAAGTTTTTCGGTGATAGCTTTCCAGACAAACCGTTCAAAAGCCTAACTATTTTAGGTGGGGGAGTCATTGCAGCCGAATTTGCCCATTTTTTCTCTAG
>JAAYRJ010000049.1 GCA_012518845.1 Clostridiaceae bacterium | reverse complement strand
GGTGGAGTTGAATTGTTTGTTAAAGAAGGTGCTAAATTACGTTATTCAACGATCGAGAACTGGTCACGAAATATGTATAATCTCAACTCAAAACGTGCACATGTAGAAAAAGATGGTACGATCGAATGGATTTCTGGATCTTTTGGCTCTAGAGTTTCAATGCTATATCCAGCCAGTATTTTAGCAGGCGAAAATGCCAGAAGCGAATTTACCGGTATTAGTTTTGCTGGAGCAGGTCAAGAGCTTGATACAGGTGCACAAGTAGTTCACCAAGCACCAAACACATATTCAACTATCGAAACCAAGTCCATCTCTAAAGGTGGCGGTAAAGCCATCTGGCGTAGCTTAGTTCAAGTTGATGAAAATGCTTATGGCTGCAAATCTAATACAGATTGTCAGTCATTGATGATTGATTCAGATAGTCGTGGTGATACAATTCCAGCTATTCGCCTTTATAATGACGAAGTCGATTTTGGGCATGAAGCAAAAATTGGTCGTATAGATGATCAGGCGATTTTTTATCTAATGAGTCGTGGCTTATCTGAAGAAGAGGCAAAAGCTATGATCGTACGAGGCTTTGCGGAACCAGTAGCAAAAGAGTTGCCACTTGAATACGCTGTTGAGATGAATGAGTTAATCAATCTTGAATTGAAAGGGGCGATTGGCTAATGACTAAAAAATTAAAAGGAAATACTTTACCAGCTTTGACCTGGAATTGGCTTGATGTCAATGAAATAGATGTAGATTTACAAAATGAAGATCAAGTACCGTATACAGCAATAGAAGGCGTTGGTGAAATAGATCAAGCTTTAAAAGCTGAATTTTTTGAAATAGATCAAGGCATTTCGGCCGATGTGTTGGCGCGAAATGAAAAACAAGCCAATCTAAAAAATCATTTTTTGATCGAGGATGAACAAGAAATCTATTTGAAATTACCTATGTCAAAAGAAAATCCTCTCTTAGTCGATCAAAATCAAATTGTTGTTCCACCACTACAAACTGGTACAGTTGTTTTTTATAACTTTTCCGAAGATGACACGAGGGCAGAACGCAATAGTACAATCTTAATTGATGTTGCTAATGATGCCGAATTAAATCTGGTAGTTGTCCAGCGTTTAAATGATAAATCATCATCTAATGTTGCTATTATGGCAAAAGTTGGCGATGGTGCAAAAATCAATATGGCCAATATTGAGCTGGGTTCAGCGAATACAGTCTTTCATTATATGGTTGATTTAGAAGGTTTTGCTGCTGAGTCAAATGTCCAAACTGCTTATTTGGGTCAAGGCGATGAAAAATTAGATTTGTTTTATCATATTTATCATATTGGTGAAGAATGTGTATCAGACCTACAATTAAATGGTGCCTTGATGGATAGAGCTAAAAAACAATTTAGAGGTACGATTGAATTTATTAAAGGTTGTTCAGGCTCTGACGGTAATGAAGAAGAATTCTGCGTTCTTTTAGATGATACAGTTAGTTCGATTGCAGTGCCATTATTACTTGCAGGCGAAGATGACATTGTAGGTAACCACGCTGCGAGTGCAGGTAAGATTGATGATAATCAGTTGTTCTACTT
>JAAYRJ010000048.1 GCA_012518845.1 Clostridiaceae bacterium | reverse complement strand
TGGGTGGCATCCCAGTTAATAGTGACGATAACAATGGACCAAAAACACCAGTAGCAAGTCCATAGAGAGGTCCAGTCACTAGACCACATAGTAGGACAGGAATATGCATTGGAGAAAATAATTGACCAGCATTTGGAATGAAATGAAATACATAGGGTAAGACCACACATAGAGCGATACAGATTGCAGTAATTGTTATTTTGTTAATATTTGTTTTATTCATAAAAAAATACCTCTCTAAAACTTTGACCACAAAAACAAATTGGGTCAAATGTCGTATATCTTCCTGAATATACATAAAATAAAAAATTGGAATTTGATTCTAATCAGGAATTAATAAAACATTCTCCTGAAAATCAAGATTTAGAAGGGTATTTCAATACCACTAAACTGGAACTTCATGTTCTTTTTCTATTATAAAGTTGGATTCAATTTTGTCAAAAAGTTGAAGGCTAAGTATAATGAGAGACGATAAGCAAAAGCATTTAAGATTGTTATATTTATGACAGAAGTGAAAAATCTTAGAAATATTTTTAAAGGATAAATAAATGATCTTAGTAGTTGATTCTCAAGGTGGTGGGATTGGTAGAGCAGTTATTCGTTCCCTAAAACAGCATTTTCCAGAAATAGAAATTGTTGCGGTTGGAACAAACGGTGTTGCCACATCTGCTATGCTCAAAGCTGGTGCTGATCAAGCAGCAACAGGTGAAAATGCTGTAGTTGTAACTGCAAAAAAAGCAGATGTTATTATTGGACCAATAGGGATTGTTATTGCTGATTCATTATTAGGTGAGATTACACCTAAAATGGCTTTAGCAATTGGGCAAAGTAATGCCAAAAGAATTCTTATTCCAGTTAATCATTGTGACAATATCATTGTAGGTGTGCCAGATTTAACACTTGGAAAGTTGGTTGATAATGTAATACTCGAACTAAAAAACCTCAAAGATTAGTAGTTCCTTGAGGTTGTTTATTTATATGTGATTTAGTTTTACTGATTTATGAATTAAGCTTCAGCCTTGGCTTCATTTGCCTTTTCTGCATCTAATTCCTGAAAACGTTTATAGTTTGCTTGTAGAGTATTAAGGATATAATCTGGATCTTGACCATGAACCATACAAGCTTGTTCAAGTGATTCAAATTGGGAAGCAGGACAACCTAAACAATTCATACCCATACTCATGAACACAGGTGCAAGTCTAATATCAATTCTTAAAATGTCTGAAATCAACATATCTTTTGTAAAAACTTGTTTGCTCATTTTTTCTCCTTTTATTCTAATAAAATGAATCTTGATTTTCTTACAAACTTATTATACATAATAATCTTAGATTGATTACGTTGCAAATGTAACAGTGTTTTACATATAATGAGTTGTTAAAATTTTTTTAAGTAAATTAGGAGTTATTTTATTTATGTGGCTAATTCTCTCTTTGATTGCTTTGTTGATGTGGAGCGGATCCGATCTTTTTTCAAAATTAGGCTGTCAAAATAAATCAGAAAAAACTGCTCCTTTAAAGATGGTTATTGCTATAGGTGTAGCCATGGGACTGCATGCCTTTTATGAAATATTTATTACGGGTACAAAATTTTCGCTAGAGGTCGTTTGGATTTATTTGCCGGTTTCCTTACTTTATATCGTTTCCATGGCTATTGGATATTTTGGACTCAGATATATTGAATTATCAATTTCTTCACCAATTTGTAATACGTCCGGTGCACTTGTTGTATTATTCTATTTAATTAGTGGAGTAGTGCCAGATACAATTATTTTAGTTGGAGTAGTTTTTACATTTTTTGGAATTTTAGGTTTGGGTTTTGCTGAATATTCTGAAGATGAAGAGGCAAGAATAGAACGACAAAAATCAGCCAACATTAAATATCATAAGAGTTTTTTAGCGATTTTTTTACCTGTTTTATATAGTTTAATCGATGCACTTGGTACTTATGCAGATAGTTTAATTTTGCAATCTGAAAAATTAGAAGAAGCACAAGCTAATATTGCTTATGAGCTAACTTTTTTTGTAGTTGGTATTTTTGTATTAATTTATTTACTTGTTCGTAGAGAATTTACTATAACTAAATCAGATGGTTCAAAAGCTATAGCTTCTGTTTTTGAGACAGTTGGGCAGGTCGCGTATATCTATGCAATTGCAGCCAATCCAATTTCTGCAGCTCCAATAATTTCCTGTTATTCAGTTTTAACTGTGGTTTGGAGCAGATTAATTTTAAAAGAAAAGCTCTCTTGGAAACATTATCTTGGAATTTTAGCAGCCTTTATAGGTATTATCATTCTTGCTATATTTGATTCAGAATGATTAAGTTTTTTTAAGTCTTTGAAATTTTGATTTGAATGACGCAATCAGAAATTAACAAAAATAATTTTAAGTAATATTTCAATTGTGGTATATTACTCAAGGTGAAGACACAAACCTGAAAGTTAGGGTGATTAATTTGAAATTAAGTCTTAGGAAAATCAATAAATTCTTTGATGATAAACATGTCTTACAAGATGTTTCGTTTGAAGTTGAATCGGGTCGAGCAATGGGATTTTTAGGGAGAAATGGTTCTGGTAAAACGACTACCTTTCGTTGCTTGATGGATATTTTTAAACCAAATTCTGGTGAAATATTACTAGATGGAGAAAAATTTAGTGTAGAAAAAATTAAAATTGGTTACTTACCTGAAGAACGTGGCATGTATGCGAAAGAAAAAATTTTGGATCAATTGACTTACTTTGGCAGTCTGAAAGGTAGTTCAAAATCAGCAAGTAAAAAATCTGCAGAGCAGTGGCTAGATCGCTTTGATTTGTTGGAGCATGGCAAAGATAATTTAGAAGTTCTGTCTAAAGGCAATCAACAAAAGGTTCAAATCATTCAAGCTTTCCTTAATAATCCAGATATTATTATTTTAGATGAACCATTTAGTGGACTTGACCCTGTTAATTCTGCATTATTTAAAGACGTCATCCGCGAAGAAATCAACAAAGATAAATTAGTTATTTTTTCCTCTCATCAAATGAGTTATGTTGAGGAATTTTGTGATGATATTACACTTATCGATCATGGACAAATTTTAGTTAATGATGATTTGCAAAAAATTAAAAATGAAATAGGTAAAGGCAAAATTAGAATTGAACCTAAAGAAATAGAAAGATCAGAGTTAAAGAGAATTATCGAGGAAATGCCAGACATTTCCAAAGATTCCATCGAAGAAGATAAAGATTCATTGATTGTATCATTAATGCAAGATAGCAAACAATTTCTAACTCAAATAATCGAAAAAGATATTGAGATAAAATTATTTGCATCCTATCATCCGACCTTGACAGATATCTTTATCAAACTTGTCCAAGAGCATGATCAAGATTTGGAATATACCGAAATGGATAACTCAGGTAATAGTAGTACTGTGATAGAGGATAAGGAGTATGAACATGCGTAATATAGGCTTGGTTTTTGATTTTGAATTTAAGGGAATTATTCGCAAAAAGACCTTTATTATTACAACTATCATCCTTTGTCTAATTGCTTTTGCTGTCATTTTGATTCCATCTTTTTTGGTTAGGGACAGTCAAACAG